>CAJXIS010000030.1 GCA_913054115.1 uncultured Acidimicrobiaceae bacterium
CCCGCCAGTTCCCGGACGTGTCGTCGATCTGGCACTACGGGTTCATCTTCTCGCCGGCGCTCACGCTCGGTGGCGGAACGTTCGCGGTGCAGCGCAACATCATCGGTGAACGGGTGCTCGGCCTGCCACGCGACATCGACGTCGAGTCCGGCAAGTCCTGGGCCGAGACCCGGTCGATGGCCGGAAGAGGGCGCTGACCCGTGCGGGCAGGGGACCTCACCACCCCGGCCCTGCTGGCTGACGCCGGGGTGCTCGACCACAACGTGGCGGCCATGTCGGCCCAGCGCCCGGGACCGTCGCTGCGCCCCCATGTGAAGGCGTTCAAGTGCACGGCGCTTGCCGCACGCCTGGCCGCCGTCGGCCACACCGGGTTCTGTTGCGCCACCGTGCGCGAGGTCGAGGGCATGGCCGCCGCCGGCCTGGGCGACGACCTGCTGCTCGCCAACGAGGTGCTCGACACCCGACGGCTCGGAGCCCTCGTCGCATCGGGCGCCGCCAGGGTGACGGTCGCCGTCGACTCGCCGGAGACGATCGCAGCGGCGGTCGCCGGCGGGATACGCGAGGTGCTCGTCGACGTGGACGTCGGCATGCCCCGCTGCGGCTGCGACCCGGCCGACGCCGGGCGCCTGGCCGACGACGCCCGTGCGGTCGGCCTGTCGGTGCGGGGCGTCATGGGCTACGAGGGCCACCTGATGCACGACCCGAAGGCCGATCGCCGGACGGCGGCCGTCGCCGATGCGATGGCGATCCTCACAACGGCCCACGCCGACGTCGGCGGCGACGTGGTGTCGGGCGGCGGCACCGGATCGTGGGACTGCAACCACCTGGTGACCGAGTTGCAGGCCGGCTCCTACGTGCTGATGGACGGCTCCTACGCCCGCCTGGGCCTGCCGTTCCGGGAGGGGCTCGTACTGCTCACGACCGCCGTGTCGGTGAGCGCCCGGGGATGGACCGCCCTCGACGGCGGCCTCAAGGCCCTGGCGATGGACAGCGGCAACCCGGCCGTCGTCGGCGACGGCGACGACGAGGTGCTGTTCTGCTCCGACGAGCACACGACCGTCACCGGCTCGTTCACCGTGGGCGAGCGGGTCGGGCTGCGCCCCGCACACATCGACCCGACGATCGCCAAGCACGACACCCTCCACCTCGTCGATGACGTGTCGGCGGGGGCTGACGCCGAGGTGCTCGAGTCGTGGCCGGTCGACCTGAGGGGCTGGTGAGCGGCGTGGGAACCGGGCACGGCTTCCGGTCCGACGGCACCTGGCGCAACTGGGCCGGGAACCAGGTTGCCCGTCCGGTTCGCATCGAGCGACCGGGCACCGAAGAAGAGGTGTCGGTCCTGGTGCGTCGTGCCGCCGCCGAGGGCCGGAGGGTCCGGGTGGTCGGCGCCGGCCATTCGTTCACGGCGATCGCCGTCACCGACGACGTGCTCGTCACCCTCGACGACCTCGCTGCCGTGGTCGACATCGACCGCGGGTCGGGGCTCGTGCGGGTCCAGGCAGGGATCCGCCTGACCGCACTCAACCCGCTGCTCCACGCCGCCGGCCTGGCGATGACCAACCTGGGCGACATCGCCTACCAGTCGGTGGCCGGCGCCATCTCCACCTCGACGCACGGCACGGGCCTGGGGTTCCGGAGCATCGCCGACGGGGTCGTCGGCCTGCGCCTCGTCACCGGCGACGGCTTCGTCGTGGTCTGCGACGACGGACAGAACGCCGACCTGCTGCACGTCGCCCGGGTCGGGCTCGGTGCGCTCGGGATCATCACCGAGGTGACGCTGCGGTGCGTGCCGGCGTTCAACCTCCATGCGATCGAGGAGGTCCTGCCCGTCGATGAGGTGCTCGACCGCTTCGACGAGCTCGCCGAGGCCACCGACCACACCGAGTTCTTCTGGATGCCGCACACCGGCCGGGCCCTGCTCAAGCGCAACACCCGGACGACCGATGCACCGCCGCCGCCGCGCAACCGTCGCCATGGGCTGCGGCGCCGCTGGAAGCGCTTCAAGAACAAGGAGTTGATGGAAAACGTCGTGTTCGGCGCCCTCAACCACCTCGGCCGGATGCGCCCGTCGCTGGTCCCCCGCCTCAACGGACTGGTCGCCGGAGATGGTCGGGCCGAGTACCTCACCACCAGCTACGACGTGTTCGCCAGCCCCCGCCGGGTGCGCTTCTACGAGATGGAGTACGCCGTGCCGCGTGAGCAAGGGCTGGAGGCGTTCCGGCGAGTGCAGGAGGTCGTCGACGGCCTCGGGCGGCCGATCTCGTTCCCCGTCGAGTTCCGGATCCTCGGTGGCGACGACATTCCGCTGTCGACGGCGTCGGGACGCGACTCCGCGTTCATCGCCGTGCACGTCTTCCGGGGCACGCCGTACGAGGACTACTTCCGGGGCGTCGAGGCGGTCATGGACGACTACGGCGGGCGGCCCCACTGGGGCAAGCTCCACTTCCAGTCGGCGGCGACCCTGGCCGACCGCTATCCGGGCTGGGAGGATTTCCGGTCGACGCGTGCCCGCCTGGATCCGGACGGGCGCTTCACGAACGACTACCTGGACCGGGTGCTCGGCCCCGTCGTCTGAGGACGTGCCCCGGCCCCGGAGGCGAGGGCGCACACCAGCCCGATCGATCCGAGGACGAGGTAGGCGACCACCATCGGGGTGACCGAGTCGGTGATCCGGGAGTTGACCAGCGTCGACAGCAGTGAGGCGCCTGCCATGGTCACGAAGCCGATGACCCCCGAGGCGGTGCCGGCCATCTCGCTCATCGGGTCGAGGGCCAATGCCATGCCGGTCGGCGTGAGCAGGGTGACGAAGACGTTCACGACGGTGATCGACACGACGAACGTCCAGAAGCCGGGTCGTCCGTCGGCGGCCAGGGTGACGACGAGGAGCAGGGCGCTGAGCACGACGCCGATCCCGAGGGTCGTGGTTGCCACCCGGTGGGCGCCGTGGCGCTCGATGAACCGGCCGACGGTGAAGAAGGCGACGGCCATGAGCACGCCGCCGGCGGCGAACAGGGGGGCGAACCAGCCGGCCCGGTCGTAGACCACGTCGAAGATCGGCTGGGTGCTCGCCAGGTAGCTGAAGAAGGCGCCGAAGGTGAACGACATCGAGAGCGTGTAGGCGATGGTGACCCGGGTGGTGAGCACCAGCCGGAAGGCGGCCAGCGTGGGTCCGATCCGCAGCGGGCGCCGGTTTGCCGGGTCGAGCGTCTCGCCGAAGCGCACCGCCCAGACGGCCAGGCCTGCGCAGAGGGCCACGGCCGCTCCGAACACCCAGCGCCATGAGGCGAACGTCAGCACTGCCTCGCCGAACAGGGGCGCCAGGATCGGGCCCAGCAGGAAGAACCCCATGACGATCGAGATGACGCGGGCCATCTGGTCGCCCCGGTAGAGGTCGCGGGCGATGGTGGTGCGCAGGACGCTGGCCGATGCGGCACCGAAGCCCCACAGGGCGCGTGCGGCGAGCAGTGCCCCGAGGCTCGGGGCGGCCGTCGAGGCGACGGCGCCCACGGCATAGATGCCGAGGCCGACGAGCAGTACCGGTGACCGGCCGAAGCGGTCGGCGAGCGGTCCGTAGACGACCTGGCCGACCGACATGCCCAGCAGGTAGACGCTGACGACCTGCGTGACCGAGTTGTCGTCGGGGGCCAGGTCGAAGGCGGCCCGGATCTCGTCGAGGGCCGGCAGTGCGGCGTCGACCCCGAACGCCATGAGCGCAGCCATCGTGGCCAGGAACGCGATGACATGCCGTTCAGAGCGCGTCGCCGGATCCCGCATCGCCGGAGTCTGCCAGAGGGGTGTTATCCGGTTGCCAGCGGACCCGATTGTTCGGGCAGACTCTTGCTATGGAGCACCCCACCCGTGAGCAGCTCGAGGCGGGACTCGACGAGATCCGACGCTCACCCGCCGACGACGGCACCCTCGAGTTGATCGTGCGACGACCGGCCGTCGACGAGCGCGAGGTGCTGGAGGTGGGAGATCTGAGCCTGGACGAGGGCCTCGTGGGCGATACCTGGAACTAGCGCCCGTCCAAGCGGACCGAGGACGGCGGCCCACACCCGGACATGCAGCTCAACCTCATCAACGCCCGACTGCTGGCCCTGATCTGCCCGGACCCCGAGCGGCGTCCGTTGTCCGGCGACCAGCTGGCCGTCGACCTTGACCTGACCAGCGCGAACCTGCCGCCGTGGACCCGCCTGGCGATCGGCGGGGCCGTCATCGAGGTCACCGATCAGCCCCACACGGGCTGCAAGAAGTTCTCCTCCCGATTCGGCCTCGACGCCCTGCGCTTCATCAACTCCGAGGCCGGCCACGACCTGAACCTGCGTGGCCTCAACGCCAGGGTCGTGGAGTCCGGCCCCATCCGCCGGGGAGACCGCATCAAGAAGCTGTGAGCACAAGGGTGGACCCGGCTACCCTCGGCGCCGTGAGTGATCTGATGCCGGAAGACCCGCAGGACGATGCCGAACTCGACGCCCTTGAGGCCGATGTCGCCGTGATCGAGGCCGCCATGGAGAAGGTCGACAGCGGCGACCTCGTCGGCTACGAGGAGGTCATCGCCGGGCTCGGCGATGCTCCTTCAGAGCAGGTCGGGGACGGTGCCGTCGGGGATGAGCTCGACGCGGGGACCGAGGGCCAACCCGCCGTCTGACCACTCGATCCACCGACCCCCGAGGTTGGCGATCAGACTCAACGGCTCACCGCAGGCCTTCTCCAGCGCATAGATGACGCCGCCGTGGGTGACGACGAGGGACTCGCTGTCGGTCCTGGCCACGATCCGCCCCAGTGCCTCCCCGACCCGGCCCATCAGGTCGACATCGGACTCGTAGCCCTCCGGTCGCGTTCCCGCATCGAGGTGGCCCGGCCAGCCGACCTCGATCTCGTCACGGGTGAGGCCCTGCCATGGGCCGGCGTCGCGCTCCATGAGGTCGGGATCCGTCGGCACCGGGCCGATGCCGAGCTCGGCGGCGATCACCACAGCGGTGTCGGCGGCACGCCGCAGCGGCGAGGCGGTCACCGACTCGAAGGTTCCGAGAACCCGGGCGGCCGCCTCCGCCTGGAGCAGGCCCCGCTCGCTGAGCGGCGGGTCCGCCTGCCCCTGCCAGCGGCCGACGGCGTTCCATTCGGACTCACCGTGGCGAATGAGCAGCAGGCGTGGCACGGATGCCGACCGTACCGGCCTAGGGAGTCGAGAGGGCGCCTCCCTACACTTGTGGACATGGCCGTACTTCGTCTCTTCGCCTCCGTGCGCGTCGCCGCCGGAACCGGCGAGGCAGAGGTCCCCGGATCCACCGTCGGCCAGGTCGTGGGGGCCGCCTGCGACCGCTTCGGCTCCGAGTTCGCCGGCCTCGTGCAGAACTGCCGGGTCTGGCTCAACGGCGACCCGGCAGGCGACGACGACCCGGTCACCGCCGGCGACGAGGTGGCGATCCTGCCGCCGGTGTCCGGAGGCTGTTGATGCGCCACCTGGCCGTTCTTTCACTGCACACCTCGCCGCTGGTCCAACCGGGTGCCGGCGACGGCGGCGGCATGACCGTCTACGTCCGCGAGGTCGTGTCGGCACTCGCCCGGGCAGGTGGCCAGGCCACCGTGTTCACCCGCCGGACCGACGACCGGACGCCCGAGGTCGTCGAGGTCGAACCGGGCTTCCGCGTCGTCCAGATCGACGCCGGCCACTTCGACCTCCCGAAGGAGAGGCTCCCCGGGATCGTCGACGAGTTCGCCGACCGGGTCTCCGAACACCTCGTCGCCGGCGACTTCGACGGCCTGCTCGCCAACTACTGGTTGAGCGGCATGGCAGGCCACCGGCTCAAGCACGAACTCGACCTGCCGCTCATCACGGTCTTCCACACGCTCGCCAGGGTCAAGGCCGAGACCGGCGACTTCGAACCGCAGCGGCGCATGGACGCCGAGGCCGAGGTCATCCGCTGCTCCGACGTGATCCTCGCCAACAGCGCCGAGGAGGTCCGCCAACTCGTCCACCACTACGGCGCCGTCGAGTCCCGGATTGAGATCGTGCCCCCGGGCGTCGACCACTTGTCCTTCTCTCCCGGCTTCCAGGACGACGCCCGCGACGCACTCGGCATCGACCCCGGAGAGCTGCTGCTGTTCGTGGGCCGCATCCAGCCCCTCAAGGGCGTCGACGTCGCTGTGCGCACCCTCGCCGAGCTCGACCGGCCCGAAACCCGCCTCGTCGTCGTCGGCGGTGCCAGCGGGGTCGCCGGCCCGGCCGAGGAGTGCCGGGTCCGCCAACTCGTCGACGACCTCGACCTCATCGGACGGGTGCTCTTCGTCCCGCCGCAGCCCCACCACCAGTTGGCGACCTGGTACCGGGCCTCCGACGTGGTCATCATGCCCAGCAGGTCCGAGTCGTTCGGGCTGGTCGCACTCGAGGCCGCCGCCTGCGGCATCCCGGTCGTGGCCGCCGCCGTCGGTGGCCTCCGCACCCTCGTGTGCCACGGCCGAACCGGCTACCTCGTCGAGGGTCGCCGGCCCGCCGACTATGCGGCGCACGTGTCCTCCCTGCTCGACGACTTCCCGGGCGCCACCGAGATGGCGGTCTGTGCGGCCGAACACTCCTGGTCGTACACGTGGGCTGCCACCGCCGCCCGCCTGCGCCGGGTCTGCGACGACCTCTCGTTGCGGACGCTGGTCGACTGTTCCTGACGGGCATCGCCCCGGTCCCCGGGACAGGCCCGCAACCGGAACACCGAACTAGCGTGCACCCGATGGACGAGTCGCCGCCGCTCTCCGCCGACGAACTGGATCGGTTGGACGAACTGATCGACGCCTGGCTCGGACGCCAGCTGGCGCAGAACCCGGTGCTCGCCGCCGTCGACCGGGATCCCGACGTGGGCCCGACGGAACGGCGCTGGCACGTGCGGGTACTGGGAGAAGAGAAGGACACCTTCACGCTGCGGTTCACGCTGCGCCAACGGATGCTCCACTACGAGACCTACGTGATGCCTGCGCCCGAGGAGAACCACGGCGCCTTCTTCGAGCACCTCCTGCGTCGGAACCGGCGGCTGGTCGGCGCCACCTTCTGCATCGGTGAGGAGGACGCAGTGTTCCTGGTGGGCGCCGTGCCGGCCCGGTCGGTCGACGACGCCGAACTGGATCGGCTGCTCGGCACGCTGTGGACCGCCGTCGAACAGTGCTTCGCATCAGCGGTTCGGATCGGGTTCGCCTCCCGGTTCACCAACTGACACTTTCTGTTGCCTTTCATGTCATTTCGATCTACCCTGCCCGACAGGCCCGGTGGCCGGTGCGTCGGGGATCGATCGGGGAAGTGCGATCCCGGGTGGACCAGCCACCGGGCCGACACGCGGGTCGGCACGCCGGCCCACGGGTTCGCGCCATGACCGCACTCCGCCCGGCCCGGTCGCTGATCTTCTCCGTCACGGCGATGGGCCTGCTCAACATCTCGCTGCTGATGAGCTCGACCCCCGAGATCCTCGAGACGTTCGGGGCACCCACGTCGCGGGCCGGCCTGCTGATCGCCTGCGGCACCGTGACCGGGATCGCGGCGGCACCGGCCATGGGATTCCTGGCCGACCGGCACGGCCGCAAGCGGGTGCTCATCCCGTGCCTCGTCGTGTTCGGCGTCTTCGGGGCGCTCGGTGGACTGGCCCCGTCGTTGGGTTGGCTGCTGGCAGCACGGGTCTTCCAGGGCATCGGCTCGGCCGGCCTCATCAACCTCGCCGTCGTCATCCTCTCCGACCATTGGCGGGGACTCGACCGGGCCCGTCTCATCGGCCAGAACTCGGCGGTCATCACCGGGTGCCTCGCCGTGTTCCCGCTCCTCGGCGGTGTCACGACCGACCTCGTGGGCTGGCGGTGGATGTTCGGCTTCTACACGATGGCGCTCGTCGTGGCCGCCGTCCTCGCCGTGCGCCTGGTCGATGCCTGGGAGCCGCGGCCGGTCACGGTCGGCACGCAGCTGCGCGGCGCATGGTCCGAGGTCCGCCGCCCGGCCATGGCCACCATCATCTTCCTCGACGGAGCGATCTTCCTCGTGATGTTCGGCCTGTTCCTGACCGTCATGCCGATCTACCTCGACGAGGCGTTCGGCCTCGGCCCGACCCAGCGCGGCCTCGTCGCCGCAGCGCCGGCCATCACCTCCACGATCTCGGCGCTGGTCGTGGCCCGTGCCCGCAGCCGACTCTCCGCCGCCCGACTGGTGCAGGTCGGCCTCGCCGTGTTCGCCTTCACCTTCTTCCTCATGGGGATCGGCCCGCTGTGGCTCCTCGTGCTCGGTGCCGCCATCTACGGACTCGCCGAGGGCCTCACGATCCCGACGCTGCAGGACCTCGTCGCCGAATGGGCGCCCGAACAGGTCCGGGGTGCGGTGATGGCGATGTCGGTCGGCGTGCTGCGCCTGGGCCAGACCTCCGGACCGCTCGCCTTCGGATTCGCCCTCGGGCTCTGGTCCGGCCAGGTCGTCTTCGTCATCGCCGGGCTCGGGGTGTTCGCCCTTGCGGGGATCGTCGCCGCCAGCCGGGTGATCGAGACCGGTGGCCCGGCGGTCACCCGGTAGGTTCGCGGCGTGACGACGAAGCTCCAGGTGATCGGCGGCGGGAAGATGGGCGAGGCCCTCCTCGGGGGCCTGATCGCCGACGGCTGGGCGACGGCCGGCGAACTCCACGTGGCCGAGCCCGACGCCGAGCGGCGAGATGCCCTGGCCGCCGCCGTCCCTGGGCTCTCCGTCGGTCCCGACCCGGTCGCCGGCGCCGACACCCTGATCGCCGTCAAGCCCGACGTGGTCCCGGCGGTCTGCCGGGTTCTCGCCGACCTCGGCGTCGCCAGGGTGCTGTCCATCGCCGCCGGCGTGCGGCTCGCCACCTTCGAGTCGATCCTCGGCGACGACATCCCGGTCGTGCGGGCGATGCCCAACACGCCGTCGCTGGTCGGCGTCGGTGCCGCAGCCATCGCCGCCGGGTCCGCCGCCGGCCCCGACGACCTCGACTGGGCGGCCGGCATCCTCTCGGCGGTCGGCACCGTGGTCGTCGTCGACGAGCCGCTGCTCGACGCCGTGACCGGCCTGTCCGGCTCCGGACCCGCCTACGTGTTCCTGCTGGCCGAGGCCCTCGTGGACGCCGGTGAGGCCGCCGGCCTTCCCCGCGCAACCGCTGCGGCGCTCACCGAGCAGACCCTCCTCGGCGCCGCCACCCTGCTGCACCAGGGCGACGACCCCCCGTCGATCCTCCGCCAGAACGTCACGTCCAAGGGCGGCACCACCGCAGCCGGCCTTGCCGTGTTCGAGGAAGCCGGCTTCAGGGACCTCGTGCGCGACGTCGTTGCGGCCGCCACCGAGCGGTCCCGCGAGTTGGGGGCCGGCTGACATGCCCTCCGGCAACGACGCCCTGCACTTCGACACGGTGTCCTTCCTCTCCGACTACGGGCTCGACGACGAGTTCGCCGGAGTCGTGCGCTCAGTGGTCATGGGCCACGCTCCCGGAGTGGTCGTCATCGACGTCACCCACGGGATCCCGGCCCACGACGTGCGGGCCGGATCACTCGCCCTGGCCCGCAGCGCCCCCTACCTGTGCCCCGGTGTGGTGCTCGCCGTCGTCGATCCGGGAGTCGGTGGTGAACGACGCGGGGTGGCCGTCGAGGTCGGCGGGGGACAGTCCGTGCTGGTCGGCCCAGACAACGGGCTCCTGGCGCCCGCCGTGGCGATGGTCGGCGGCGCCGACCGCGCCGTGTCGTTGACCGACGTCGGCTACCACCTCGACAGCCCCGGCACCACCTTCGACGGACGCGACGTGTTCGCCCCCGTGGCCGCCCACCTCTGCAACGGGGTCGACCTGGCCGAACTGGGCGAGGTGCTCGACCCGGGGCTGCTCGTGCCGGGGGTCGTACCGGTCTGCGTGCAGGAGTCCGACGGGCTCCACGCCGAAGTGCTCTGGATCGACACGTTCGGCAACGTGCAACTCAACGTCGACCCCGCCGACCTGCCCGGCGACCGGGTGCAGGTCCGCATCGGTGACCGGGTCCGGACCGCCCAACTTGTCACCGCCTTCGACCAGGTGCCGCCAGGCGGGCTCGGCCTGCTCGTCGACTCGGCCGGCCTCGTGTCGCTGGTCGTCGCCAGGGCGTCGGCCGCCGGCGAGCTGGGCATCTCCGCCGGCACCGCCGTGGTGATCGCCGACCTCGACGGCACGGAAACCGGCGCCGCGATACCCGTCTCATTGGGCCGGAGCAGGGCCGGCTGATGCGGTTCGGCACCACCATCGCCGTGGCGATCCTGCTGCTCGCCCTGCTGGGCGCCGCCGTCATCCAGTTCGTCCTGATGGGCGGCTGACTGCATCCGGCGGAGCCGGCGACGGTGCAGCGACACCGAGACGCGACTGCAACCGAAATGCCATGTGAACGGCTTCACGAGCGCCTAGGTTGGCGATATGGCAGCGTCCAAGGACCACGGATCCGACACCCCCGACGCAGTGGCCGCCTCGCTCGCCGAGGCCACCGTCGTGCGCCTCCCCGTCTACTTCCGGGGACTCGTCGAACTCGCCGAAGAAGGCGTCACCACCGTGTCGTCCCAGCAACTCGCCGAGCTGGCCGGCGTCAACGCCGCCAAGGTCCGCAAGGACCTCTCCTACCTCGGCTCCTACGGCACCCGCGGTGTCGGGTACGACGTCGGCTTCCTCATGCAGCAGATCGGACGCGTCCTCGGCGGCAACGAGCCGGCCCCCGTCGTCATCGTCGGCGCCGGCAACCTCGGCAAGGCCCTCAGCCGCTACGACGGCTTCGGCGCCAGCGGCTTCCCGGTGGCGGCAATCGTCGATGCCGATCCCGGTGTCGTCGGCCGCAGGATCGCCGGCGTCACCGTCCGACACGTCGACGACCTCCACAGGGTCGTGAAGGAGACGGGCTGCCAGGTCGGCATCATCGCCACCCCGGCAGCTGCCGCCCAGGGAGCCGTCGACCGGTTGGTCGCCGCAGGCGTCCGATCGATCCTCAACTTCGCCCCCACCGTGGTCACGGTCCCCGACGATGTCGGCCTGCGCAAGGTCGACCTCGCCACCGAACTCCACATCCTCGGCTACTACGAGCACCGACGGGGTGCGGCCAGGGCCACCGGGTGAACCGACCGATAGTCGCCTCAGGGTTGTCAATCCGCCCCCAGGGCGGGAATGCTGGTGCCCCGACGGGGCGTTTCGGCGCACCGTTGCCCAACCCGCCCAACCCGCCCAACCGCAGGAGACCCTGACCCGTGTCGGTCGTCGTCGTCGGACTCAACCATCGCACCGTCCCGCTCGACCTGTTCGAGCGCATGACGATCGCCGAGTCCCGCCTCCCGAAGGCGCTCGCCGACCTGACCTCCCGCGAGCACATCACCGAGGCCGTCGTGCTCTCGACCTGCAACCGGATCGAGGTCTACGCCTTCGCCGAGAGGTTCCACGGCGGCTACCAGGACATCCGGCAGTTCTTCGAGGACAACTCCCACGTGCCCCCCGAAGAGTTCAGCGACCACCTCACCTGCCTCTACGACAGCGACGCCGCCCGCCACCTCTTCGCCGTGGCATCCAGCCTCGACTCGGCCGTCATCGGCGAGCACGAGATCCTCGGCCAGGTCCGGACCTCCTGGGAGACCGCAGCAGCCGAAGGTGCCGTCGGACCCATCCTCAACCCGCTGTTCCGACACGCCCTCGAGGTCGGCAAGAGGGTCCGCACCGAGACCGCCATCTCCCGCAACATCACCTCCGTCTCGCAGGCAGCCGTCGCCATGGCCAACGAGCGCCTCGGCGGCCTCGACGGACGCCGCGTGCTGGTCGTCGGAGCCGGCGAGATGGGAGAGGGCCTCGCCCGTGCGCTCCACGGTGGCGGCGTGTCCGAGATCCTCGTCGCCAACCGCACATGGGAACGGGCCGTCGACGTGGCGGCACGCCTCGGCGGCACCGCCGTCCGCCTCGACGAACTGCCCCGGCACCTGGCCGAGGTCGACGTACTCCTCACATCGACCGGCGCCTCGTCCGTGATCCTCGAACACGGCGACCTCGACGCCGTCGTCGGCACCCGTGGCGGACGCGA
>CAJXIS010000031.1 GCA_913054115.1 uncultured Acidimicrobiaceae bacterium
TCGCGCTCGGGAATCGGGATGTACTCGTCGACCTGGTTCATGAGCTCGACGACGGCTGCGGCCGCATCGGCGTCACCCTCGAGGGCCTTGAGCGCCGAGACCCGACAGATCGGGGTGTCGTCGCCGGGGAACTCGTACTCGTCGAGGAGCTCACGCACCTCGAGTTCGACCAACTCGAGGAGTTCCTCGTCGTCGACCATGTCGCACTTGTTGAGGGCCACGACGATCTTGGGAACACCGACCTGGCGGGCCAGCAGCACGTGCTCACGTGTCTGCGGCATCGGGCCGTCGGCTGCCGACACGACCAGGATGGCGCCATCGACCTGGGCGGCGCCCGTGATCATGTTCTTGATGTAGTCGGCGTGACCCGGCATGTCGACGTGGGCGTAGTGCCGGTTGGGAGTCTCGTACTCGACGTGGGCCACGTTGATCGTGATGCCACGTTCCCGTTCCTCGGGGGCCTTGTCGATGTTGTCGAACTCGGTGAAGGAGGTCGAGTCGGGATCGAGGTCGGAGAGGACCTTGGTGATCGCCGCTGTCAGTGTGGTCTTCCCGTGGTCGATGTGGCCCATCGTCCCGACGTTCACATGGGGCTTGTTACGCTCAAACTGCTGCTTGGCCATGCCGTTTCCTCGGCTGCTTTCTGTGTTGGTTACCTAAGTCGTTGTCACTCGCCGCGGAAGCGCTTGACGATTTCTTCCTGCACGAATGCGGGAGTCTTCTGATACGAGTCAAACTGCATCGTGTAGGTCGCGCGACCCTGAGTGCGCGAGCGAAGATCGGTAGCGTAACCGAACATCTCCGACAACGGCACCGTTGCCGTGATGACCTGATTGCTGCCGCGCGCTTCCATCTGGCCCACACGCCCCCGCCGCGAATTCAGGTCGCCGACCACGTCGCCCATGTAGTTCTCGGGGGTGACGACCTCGACGGCCATCACCGGCTCGAGGAGTACAGGTCCGGCCTTGACGATCGCATCGCGGAACCAGGCCTGCGCCGCGATCTTGAACGCCATCTCCGAGGAGTCCACGTCGTGGGACTTGCCGTCGTTGAGGCTGACCTTGATGCCGAGTACCTGGTAGCCGGCGAGCACGCCGTTGGTCATGGCCGCCTGGATGCCCTGGTTGACCGCCGGGATGTACTCCTTCGGGATGCGACCGCCCCTGACGTTGTCCTCGAAGTGGTAGGTCTCGTCGGGATCGGTGTGGGGTTCGAGGGTCGCCACGATCTCGGCGAACTGGCCCGAGCCACCGGTCTGCTTCTTGTGCGTGTAGCGGAGGTTGGCGACCGTCTTGGTGATGGTCTCCCGGTAGGCCACCTGTGGCCGGCCCACGTTGGCGTCGACCCGGAATTCGCGCAGCATGCGATCGACCAGCACCTCGAGGTGCAGTTCGCCCATGCCGCCGATGATCGTCTGTCCGGTCTCCTCGTCCGAGCGGACGCTGAAGGTCGGATCCTCCTCGGCGAGGGCGCCCAGGGCCTTGCTCATCTTGTCCTGGTCGGCCTTCGAACGCGGCTCGACGGCGACGTGGATGACCGGCTCCGGGAACTCGAGTTGTTCGAGCACGATCGGATGGTCCGGCGAGCAGAGGGTGTCGCCCGTGCGGGTGTTCTTGAGGCCGATGCCTGCGACGATGTCGCCGGTACGGACCTCGTCGCGGTCCTCGCGGTTGTTGGCGTGCATCTCGAGGATGCGGCCGATCCGCTCCTTGTTCCCGGTCCGGGTATTGAGCACCGCCGAGCCCTTGTCCAGCGCGCCGCTGTAGACCCGGAAGTAGATGAGCTTGCCGACATGCGGGTCGGTCATGATCTTGAAGGCCAGGGCGGCGAAGGGTTCGTCATCGTCGGCCTTGCGGGCGACCGTGTCGCCCGAGCGGGGGTGCACGCCCTCGACCGGCGGCAGGTCCAGCGGCGACGGCAGGTAGTCGATCACTGCGTCGAGGAGGGGTTGCACGCCCTTGTTCTTGAAGGCGCTGCCGGTGAGGATCGGCACGCAATGGCCGGCGATCGTGCCGGTGCGAAGAGCGGACCGGAGATCCTCTGCGGTGATCTCCTCCTCACCGATGTACTTCTCGAGGATGTTCTCGTCGAACTCCGACAGGACGTCGATCAGTTCGTGCCGGAACTCCTCGGCCTCGTCGACCATGTCGGCGGGAATGTCCACGACGTCCCAGGAGGCGCCCAGGTCCTCGCTCGTCCAGACCAGGGCCTTCATCCCGAGCAGGTCGACGACCCCGGCGAACTCGGACTCGGCGCCGATGGGCAACTGCACGACGGCGGTCTTGCAGCCGAGGCGCTCGCGGATGGTGCCCAGCACGTAGTAGAAGTCGGCACCTGTCCGGTCCATCTTGTTGATGAAGCACAGGCGCGGCACGCTGTAGCGGTCTGCCTGCCGCCAGACGGTCTCGGTCTGGGGCTCGACGCCGGCCACGCCGTCGAACACGGCGACCGCTCCGTCGAGGACCCGCAACGAACGCTCGACCTCGACGGTGAAGTCGACGTGGCCGGGCGTGTCGATGATGTTGATCCGATGGTCGCGCCAGAAGCAGCTGGTGGCCGCGGAGGTGATGGTGATGCCCCGCTCCTGTTCCAGTTCCATCCAGTCCATGGTGGCCGCGCCGTCGTGGACCTCACCGATCTTGTAGTTGACCCCGGTGTAGTACAGGATCCGCTCGGTGGTGGTGGTCTTGCCCGCGTCGATATGGGCCATGATCCCGATGTTGCGGGTCTGTTCGAGTGGGTGTCGCTTGGTCATGCTCGTTCGAGGTGTTCGGCGGTTGTCGGGCGGGTTCCGGAGTCGTCACGCATGCCGACGAAGGCTGCCCGGAACGGGTGTGGGCGATAGATCGGTGGCGGGCCGTCCGGGATGGACGGACTACCAGCGGTAGTGCGCGAAGGCCTTGTTCGCTTCGGCCATCTTGTGGGTGTCCTCACGTCGCTTGACGGAGGCTCCCTGGCCGTTGGAGGCATCGAGGATCTCGTTGGCGAGCCGTTCGGACATGGTGCGCTCGCGGCGGTCGCGGGCGTTGCCCACCAGCCACCGGACGGCGAGGGTGTTGGAGCGTCGAGGGCGCACCTCGATCGGCACCTGGTAGGTGGCACCACCGACGCGACGGCTCTTGACCTCGAGTTGCGGCTTGATGTTCTCGAGCGCCCGCTTGAGGGTGCCGACCGGCTCGCTGCCGGTCTTGGTCTCGACGGTCTGGAGCGCCGAGTAGACGATGCGTTCGGCAGTCGAGCGCTTGCCGCTGCGAAGCACCTTGTTGACGACCTGGGTGACGACCGCCGAGCGATAGACGGGGTCGGGGGTCAGTTCACGACGTTCGACGGGGCCCTTGCGTGGCATGTCAGCCCCCCTTCTTCGTGCCGTAACGGCTGCGTGACTGGCGACGCTGGCTGACACCGGACGTGTCGAGCGTTCCCCGGATGACCTTGTAGCGGACGCCGGGAAGGTCCTTCACGCGGCCGCCACGCACGAGCACGATCGAGTGCTCCTGGAGGTTGTGGCCCTCACCGGGGATGTAGGCGGTGATCTCCATGCCGGTGGTCAGGCGGACACGGGCGACCTTGCGCAGCGCCGAGTTCGGCTTCTTCGGAGTGGTCGTGTAGACCCGCGTGCAGACGCCACGACGCTGGGGCGCGCCCTTGAGGGCCGGTGTGGCCTCCTTGCGTCGCTTGGACTGACGGCCCTTGCGGACCAACTGCTGGATCGTGGGCACGAACTACCTCGGGTGATGCTGATTGACGGGCGTACGAATGTGGGCCGAAAGCGGCTTCCGGCCAGCGGCCGAGTCTACGGTTGCCCCTTCCCGACTCACACGCGCGTGTCGTCGAGAGGATCCCCGGTCAGCCGTTGACTGCTGGTCGTGGCACACGGAGGTCATCAGGCATGCCAGCCGTCGGGTCGGCTCATGTCAGGCGCTGGCGTCGTCGGTCGTTCCGAGGCTGCTCGCCAGGTCGATGACATCGGCCTCGTAGGCGCCCGCAAGCACTTCTTCGCCCAGGGACGCCTGACCGGCCAGCCAGTCGGCGAGATCCTGTTCCTCGTCGGCAGAGCTGTAGAAGTCCATCGGCTTGTAGTCGGGGGCATGGGTGACCACCCGGCGGTACCGCTCGAGGCCCGTGCCCGCAGGCACCAACTTGCCGATGATGATGTTTTCCTTGAGGCCGATGAGCCGGTCGCTCTTGCTCTCGATGGCCGCCTCGGTGAGCACACGGGTGGTCTCCTGGAAGGATGCCGCCGAAAGCCACGACTCGGTGGCGAGCGAGGACTTCGTGATGCCCATGAGTTCCGGTCGTCCCTCGGCGGGGCGCTGGCCCTCGGACACGAGCTCACGGTTGGTCTCGGCGAACACCCGCTGGTCGACCTGCTCACCCGGGAGGAACGACGAGTCGCCCGGGTCGTTGATGCGGACCCGGCGGGTCATCTGGCGGACGATCAACTCGATGTGCTTGTCGTGGATCGACACGCCCTGCTCGCGGTAGACCTTCTGGACCTCTTCGACCAGGTACTGCTGCGTCTCGCGCACGCCCTTGATCTCGAGGAGTTCCTTCGGGTCGCGTGGGCCCTCGACGATCGCATCGCCGGCCCGGATCTCCTGGCCTTCGACGACCTCGAGGCGGGACTGGGACAGGATGAGGTAGACCTCTTCGGTCCCGTCGTCGGCAACCACGACCAGTTCGCGGCCGCGGCCCTCGTCGTCGCCGATCCGCACGACGCCCGATGTCTTCGACAGGGTCGCCTTGCCCTTCGGGGTACGGGCCTCGAACAGTTCCACGACACGGGGAAGGCCGCCGGCGATGTCCTTCCCGGCGACGCCGCCGGTGTGGAAGGTCCGCATGGTGAGCTGGGTGCCCGGCTCGCCGATGGACTGAGCGGCGATGACGCCAACGGCCTCGCCGATCTCGATCGGCTTGCCCGTGGCCAGGGACATGCCGTAGCAGGCTCCCGAAACGCCGGTGGGCGAGTCGTCGGTGAGGGGCGACAGCACGCGCACCCGGGTAACCCCCGGGTCGTCGCGCAGGATCTCGAACTCGTCCTCGCCCACGATCGTGCCCCGCGGGTAGACGGTGCCGTCCGACAGGGTGACGTCGTCGGCGAGCGTGCGGCTGAACAGCCGCGTCTCGAGATAGGTCCGCTTGTTGTCGGTGTCGGGGTACACGTCTTCGAGCCAGATGCCGAAGACGGGGCCGTCGGCATCGAGCGGGCTGTGCTCGCTGATGATCAGCTCCTGGGCCACATCGACCAGGCGGCGGGTCAGGTAGCCGGAGTCGGCGGTACGGAGGGCCGTATCGACCAGTCCCTTCCTGGCGCCCGGCGTGGCGATGAAGTACTCGAGCATCGTCAGGCCCTCGCGGAAGTTGGACTTGATCGGACGCGGAATGAGGTCACCACGGGGGTTGGCCACGAGGCCGCGCATGCCGGCGATCTGGCGGATCTGCATCTTGTTGCCTCGGGCACCCGAACTGACCATCATCTCGATCGGGTTGAATTCGTCGGCCCCCAGGGCCACGTCCATCTTCTCGGTCACCTCGGCGGTCGCTGCATTCCAGATCTCGACCTCTTTCTGGCGCCGCTCACCGTCGGTGATGATGCCCCGTCGGAACTGGATCTCGACCTTCTCGGCATCGCGTTCGTGGCGCTCGAGGATCGACTGCTTCTCGATCGGCGTCTTGACATCGTCGATGGAGACGGTCAGCCCGGACCGGGTGGCAGCCCGGAAGCACAGGTCCTTCATGTGGTCGAGGCTCTCGGCGACGACCCGCTTCGTGTAGTGCCGGGCGAGATCATCGACGATTACGCCCATCGACTTCTTGTCGACGCGGAAGTTCACGAACGGGAACTCGTCGGGCAACGCCTCGTTGAAGAAGACGCGTCCGGCGGTGGTCCGGTGCCAGGTGGCGGAAGAACCGTTGGCGGGGGTTGCCACCAGATCGGGGATGTCGGCCGATCGGAACTCGATCAGGGCGTGCTGGTCCAACTCGCCGACGTCGATGGCCCGCTCGAGCTCGTCGACGCGCCGGAAGGCGCGACCTTCGCCGACGGTGTTCTCGTCCTCCATCGTGAGGTAGTAGGAGCCGATGATCATGTCCTGTGTCGGAGCGACCAGCGGACGACCATGCGCCGGGCTGAGGACGTTGTTGGCCGACAGCATCAGCACCCGTGCCTCGGCCTGGGCCTCGGCGGACAGGGGCAGGTGCACGGCCATCTGGTCACCGTCGAAGTCGGCGTTGAACGCGGTGCACACCAGCGGGTGGAGCTGGATGGCCTTGCCCTCGACCAGCAGCGGCTCGAAGGCCTGGATGCCGAGGCGGTGCAGGGTCGGCGCACGGTTCAACATGACCGGGTGCTCCTGGATGACGTCGCCGAGGACGCTCCAGACCTGCGCGCGACGACGCTCGACCATGCGCTTGGCGGACTTGATGTTGGGCGCCAACTCCTCGTCGACGAGCTTCTTCATGACGAACGGCTTGAACAGCTCGAGCGCCATGATCTTGGGCAGGCCGCACTGGTGGAACTTCAGCGTCGGTCCGGCCACGATGACCGAACGACCCGAGTAGTCGACGCGCTTGCCGAGCAGGTTCTGGCGGAAGCGACCCTGCTTGCCCTTGAGCATGTCGGACAGGGACTTGAGCGGTCGGTTGCCCGGACCGGTCACCGGTCGCCCACGGCGACCGTTGTCGAACAGTGCGTCGACGGCCTCCTGGAGCATCCGCTTCTCGTTGTTGACGATGATCTCCGGTGCGCCGAGGTCGAGGAGGCGCTTCAGCCGGTTGTTGCGGTTGATGACCCGGCGGTACAGGTCGTTCAGGTCGGAGGTGGCGAAGCGGCCGCCGTCGAGTTGCACCATCGGACGCAGGTCCGGCGGAATCACCGGCACGGCGTCGAGGATCATGGCGCGGGGCTCGTTCACCCGACGACCGTGTTCATCCCGGCGGTTGAAGCCGACCAGGATCTTGAGGCGCTTGATGGCCTTCTGCTTGCGCTGTACCGACAGCGGGCGCTGGCCCTCGGGCGGATCGATCTGGATTCGGAGCTTGCGCTCCTCGTCATCGAAGTCGATCAACTCGATCAGACGGGCGATGGCATCGGCACCCATGCCGCCGTCGAAGTACTCGCCCCAACGGTCGACCATCTCCCGCCACAGGCGCTCGTCCTCGACGATCTGCCTGGCGAAGAGGCTGCTGAACTCGTCCCAGGCGCGGCCCAGGACATCGAGTTCGTCCAGGTACTCATCGCGGATCTCGGCGAGGTCCTTCTCGCCGGCACGCTGGCGGGCGCGCAGTTCGGACTCCTTGGCGCCCTCTCCCTCGAGCCCGGCCAGTTCGGTCTCGAGCGTTTCCTGGCGGGCGGCCAGGCGGCCGTCCCGCTCTTCTTCGATGGCGAGCCGTTCCTCGGACATTTCGGCCTCGAGCGTCGCGAGGTCTTCATGGCGGCGGTCCTCGTCGACCGACACGACCATGTTGGCAGCGAAGTAGATGACCTTCTCGAGCTGCTTGGCCTTGAGCTCCTCACGGGGCTCGGTGCCCATCAGCAGGTACGCCAACCATGAACGGGTACCCCGCAGGTACCAGATGTGCACGGCGGGGGCGGCCAACTCGATGTGGCCCATGCGCTCGCGGCGCACCTTCGACCGGGTGACCTCGACGCCACACCGCTCGCAGATGATGCCCTTGAAACGGACCCTCTTGTACTTGCCGCAGTAGCACTCCCAGTCCTTGGTCGGACCGAAGATCTTCTCGCAGAAGAGTCCGTCCTTCTCCGGCTTGAGGGTGCGGTAGTTGATGGTTTCCGGCTTCTTGACCTCGCCGTTGGACCACATGCGGATGCCATTGGCGGTTGCGAGGCCGATTCGGATCTGATCGAAGTCGTTGACGTCGAGCACGCGTTCTCTTCCTGGTTCTTCTCGGCTGGGACTGGTTGTGGTCAGCGAAGGAGGCCGGCGCTACGGCGCTCGTCCTCTTCGTCGGATCCACGCTCGGGGCGGGACAGGTCGATGCCCAACTCCTCGGTGGTGCGGTATACGTCCTCGTTGATCTCGCGGATCTCGACCTCCTGACCGGCTTCGTCGAGCACCTCGACGTCCAGGCAGAGGGACTGCATCTCCTTGATGAGGACCTTGAAGCTCTCGGGGATGCCGGGCTCCGGGATGTTGTCGCCCTTGACGATCGCCTCGTAGACCTGCACGCGGCCGAGGACGTCGTCGGACTTGATGGTCAGCAGTTCCTGCAGGCAGTAGGCGGCACCGTATGCCTCCAGGGCCCACACCTCCATCTCGCCGAAGCGCTGGCCACCGAACTGCGCCTTGCCGCCCAGCGGCTGCTGGGTGATCATCGAGTAGGGGCCGGTGGACCGGGCGTGGATCTTGTCGTCCACGAGGTGGGCCAGCTTCAGGATGTAGACGTAGCCGACGGTGATCGCCCGGTCGTAGATCTCGCCGGTCCGGCCGTCGTAGAGGACGGTCTTGCCGTCGCGTCCAATGAGACGCTCTCCATCGACCGACTCCGGGCGGATGTTCTCGAGCACCTTCTGGATCGTCGGGTGGCGGCCGGCGCGGTCCTCTTCGTCCCAGTGGGCGCCGTCGAAGACGGGCGTCGCCACGTGGATGGCGGGAGCCGTCGAGGGTCGGGTCTTGGTCTCGGTGCCCCGGATCGGCTCGACGCCGACGGACTCGCCGTCGATGTCCCAGCCCCAACGGGCGCCGTAGCCGAGGTGGGCCTCGAGCACCTGACCGACGTTCATACGGGACGGCACGCCGAGCGGGTTGAGGAGGATGTCGACCGGGGTGCCGTCTGCCATGAACGGCATGTCCTCGATCGGCAGGATCTTCGAGATCACGCCCTTGTTGCCGTGGCGGCCAGCCAACTTGTCGCCGACGCTGATCTTGCGTTTCTGGGCGACGTGGACACGGACCAGCTGGTTCACGCCGGGGGGCAGTTCATCGCCGCCGTCACGGCTGAAGATGCGCCGGTCGATGACCTTGCCGGACTCGCCGTGCGGGACCTTGAGCGACGTGTCGCGGACCTCGCGGGCCTTCTCGCCGAAGATGGCGCGGAGGAGGCGCTCCTCGGGGGTGAGCTCGGTTTCGCCCTTGGGCGTCACCTTGCCGACCAGTACGTCGCCGGGGCCGACCTCGGCGCCGACGAGGATGACGCCCAGTTCGTCGAGGTTGGCGAGGATGTCGTCCGAGAGGTTCGGAATGTCGCGGGTGATCTCCTCGGGACCCAACTTGGTGTCGCGGGCGTCGATCTCGTGCTCGTGGATGTGGATCGACGTGAGCACGTCGTCTTTCACCAGGCGTTCCGAGATGATGATGGCGTCCTCGAAGTTGTAGCCCTCCCATGACATGAACGCCACGAGGAGGTTCTTGCCCAGGGCCAGCTCGCCGCAGTCGGTGGAGGGACCGTCGGCCAGCAACTGACCGGCACGCACCTTGTCGCCGGGCTTCACCCGGGCCGTCTGGTTGATGCAGGTGTCCTGGTTGGAGCGCTCGAACTTGAGCAGCTCGTGGCTCACCTTGCCGGCCTTGCGGTAGTCCATGGTGATCGAGTTGCCGTCGACCTCCAGCACCGTGCCGGCCTCGTCGGCCAGCACCATGTCGGCGGCGTCGTACGCGGCCCTGAGTTCGATACCGGTTCCGATGTACGGGGCCTCGGCGCGCACCAGCGGCACGGCCTGACGCTGCATGTTCGCTCCCATCAGGGCCCGGTTGGCGTCGTCGTGTTCGAGGAACGGGATCAGCGCCGTGGCGACCGACACGATCTGCTTCGGCGAGACGTCCATGAGCTGGACCTCTTCCGGCGGCACGTACGAGATCTCGGTGGTGGCACCGAAGAAGACGTCCTGTTCGAGCTGCAGGCGCAGGTCCTGGAGTGAGGCCGCCTGCGGCGAGCGGCGCACCAGCACCCGTGGGTTGCGGAAGCTCTGGTCGTCGTTGAGGGGCGCGTTGGCCTGTGCGACGACGTATTCCTCTTCTTCGTCGGCGGCGAGGTAGACGATCTCGTCGGTGACCTTGCCGTTCGTCACGACGCGGTAGGGCGACTCGATGAAGCCGAACGGGTTCACCTGGCCGTAGGTGGCCAGCGCTCCGATGAGGCCGATGTTGGGGCCCTCGGGCGTCTCGATCGGGCACATCCGGCCGTAGTGCGAGAAGTGGACATCGCGGACCTCGAAGCCGGCGCGCTCACGCGAGAGGCCACCCGGGCCGAGCGCCGAGAGGCGGCGGCGGTGGGTGAGGCCGGACAGCGGGTTGACCTGGTCCATGAACTGGGAGAGCTGGCTGGTACCGAAGAACTCCTTGATCGCAGCGACCACCGGGCGGATGTTGATCAGCGTCATCGGCGTGATCGCCTCGACATCCTGGGTGGTCATGCGCTCGCGGACGACCCGCTCCATGCGGGTGAGGCCGATGCGCACCTGGTTCTGGATGAGCTCGCCGACCGAGCGGATGCGTCGGTTGGCGAAGTGGTCCTGGTCGTCGAGGCGGTAGCCGGGCTCGCCCATGGCGAGGCTCAGCAGGTAGGTGCAGGTGGCCAGCACCTCGGACCGGGTGAGGACCGACTGATCGGGATCGGGCTTTTCGAGTTCGAGGCCGAACAACTTCTCGCAGCGCTCGATCTCGGGACGGAGCTTGCGGTTCAACTTGTAGCGGCCGACCCTGGACAGGTCGTAGCGGCGCGACTCGAAGAAGGCGTTGCGCAGGTAGGCGCGGGCGGCCTCGACGGACGGTGGCTCGCCGGGGCGCACGCGCTTGTAGATCTCGAGCAGCGCTTCATCCTGCGGAGGCTGGCGGTCGCCGGCTTCGATTGCTTCTTCCCAGCCCTCGGGCAGACGACACTTCTCCCACTGGCCGTCGAGAAACTCGAAGTGGTTGACGAACTTCTGGAGGAAGCCGGGCTCGTTGACCTCATCGTAGCCGAGGGCGCGCAGCAGGGTGAAGATCGGGAGGCGACGCTTGCGGGCGATCTTGGTGCCGGCGGTGACGTCCTTGCCGGGCTTCTGCTCGACGTCGAACTCGATCCACTCGCCGCGGTAGGGGTGGATGGTGCCGGTGACGAGCTGGTGCTTGGCCATGTTGCGGAGGCGGAAACGCTCGCCCGGCTGGAAGATCACGCCGGGCGAACGGACCAACTGCGAGACGACGACGCGCTCGGTGCCGTTGATCACGAACGTGCCCTTTTCGGTCATCATGGGGAAGTCCCCCATGAACACGACCTGTTCCTTGATCTCGCCGGTGTTCTTGTTGTTGAAGCTGGCCCGGACGAAGATGGGGGCGGAGTAGGTCATGTCCCGCTCCTTGCACTCATCCACCGAGAACTTCGGCGGCGGGCGCAGGTCCTCGTCGTCGGGGTCGAACTCGAGATTCAGCGAGAGCGTCTCGCTGAAGTCGGTGATCGGGCTGATTGAGTTGAAAATATCAGCCAAACCGTGATCGACGAACCAGCGGAACGACTTGCGCTGGATGGCGATCAGGTCGGGGATCTCGAGGACCTCTGACAGATTGCCGAACGAATAACGGTCCCGAACGAGGGGGCGAACAGACACCTAAGACTCCTGGCCAGGACGAGCGGACGAGGGCATTGCCGACACGCGGAAGCCCGCCATCATGAAAACTGGACGACGAGCAGGCGCGAGCACGGCAACGCGGGATCCTAGACGGACGCGCAGGCCAAGGCAACCCCTACGGACAGGGGAAGTCGCGCCGCCCAAGGGCGTTGTCCGCGCATCGTAGGGACTGGGCGCTCCCGGGTCAACCATCGGAGGACGCGACGGAGCCCCGGGTCGACCCCGGGGCTCCCTCACACACGTCGGTCGACCGGCAGGTGCCGGCCGGGAACTACGAAAGTTCGACGGTGGCGCCTGCGGCCTCGAGGGCCACCTTGGCCCGCTCGGCATCTTCCTTCGAAGCGCCCTCCAGGACGGCCTTCGGTGCGCCGTCGACCAGGTCCTTGGCGTCCTTGAGTCCGAGGTTGGTCAGCGAGCGCACCTCCTTGATGACCTGGATCTTCTTGTCGCCGAC
>CAJXIS010000032.1 GCA_913054115.1 uncultured Acidimicrobiaceae bacterium
CCAGCACCAGCAGGTCGTACTGGCCCAGCACCCGGGTCGACATCCAGCCCAGCACGGCACCCAGTTCGGCACCGCTGATCCGGGTCGCAACCGGTGTCAGGGGGCCGGGGGGGCGTTGCGCCATGCGCTCCAGCATCGGACGCAGCAGCCGCTGGAGGGACGCCAGGTTGGCCCGGATCCAGTCAGACCGATCGACCACCCGGGCGCGTGCCGACCCGTGGAGGGGGATGAGGCCGGTGGTCTCGGTGACGAGTCGCTCGGCGAGGGCGGTGTGCCGGTCGAAGTCCTCGACCAGGTCCAGGCGTTCGTGGGCACGGGCGAAGGGTGCCCGGTCGGCGATCCTGATCGCGACCCTCTCCGCCAACTCCCAGTCGATGGGCGGGGACGCCATGCGGCCCTGCTCCCGGTCGGCGGACTAGCGCCGGGGGTAACGGGTGGAGGAGACCTTCTGGGCGTAGCCGGCCAGGGTGGCGATGCACAGTGCGACGCCGCCGCCCACGAGGGGTACGGCCAACCAGTAGTGCCAGATCACGCCGGCGAGAACGTTCATGGCGGGCATCCTAGGGGTTCGGGCGGAGGGCGCCCCACATGCCGGGGGCACCGCTCCGACGGGGCTCGAAACGAGCCCGCGCGGGGAATCGAACCCCGGACCTGCTCATTACGAATGAGCCGCTCTTCCGACTGAGCTACACGGGCGCAGGGCGCAAGCGTAGCGAGGCGCCCGTGACCTCCGGTCGGGGTATCGGGCCCTCTCAGGCCCGTTCGAGCGGGGCCCAGACCAGGAGCAGACGCTTCTCGCCGACCGAGGGGAAGCGCACGACGGCTTCGCTGCGGTCGCCTTCGCCGGACACCGAAACGACGATCCCCTCTCCCCAGGCGCCATGCAGGACCCGCTCTCCGGCGTCGAGGCCGAGTTCGTGGGCGCCGCTGGGAACCGGAGCTCTGGGCACGCCGGCGCCGATGACGGAGCCCCCCGGCTCGTCAGCGCCGGGCGACGAGACCACCTGGGAGCCGGTGTCCGCATCCGACCACCGGTCGGTTCGCTCGCGGCGGCCGGCACGGCTGCTCCACCCGGTGTCGCGGGGGCGCCGCTCCCTGCGGCTGTCCTCGGACTCGACGATGAGGCCGTCAGGGATCTCGTCGAGGAAGCGGCTGGGCGGGTTGTACTGGGTGGAGCCGAACAGCATCCGGGACCAGGCGTGGCTGAGGTGGAGCCGCTCGCGGGCCCTGGTGATGCCCACGTAGGCGAGGCGCCGCTCCTCCTCCAGCTGCTTCGGGTCGCCGAGGGCACGCAGGTGGGGGAACACGCCCTCCTCGACACCGGCGATGAACACCACCGGGAACTCGAGGCCCTTGGCGGCATGCAGGGTCATGAGGAGCACCTGGCCCTGGTCTTCGCCGGTGCCGTCCCCGGCGGCGGCTCCCTCCACGGCAACTCCCTCCACGGCAGTGCCGGACGCGTCGGGCAGCTGGTCGGTGTCGGCCACCAGGCCCACCTGCTCGAGGTACTCGTCGACCGAGTCGAACTCGGAGGCGACCCCGACCAGCTCGGCCAGGTTCTCGATCCGGCCCTCTGCCTCGATGGTGTGCTCGGCCCGCATTTCGGCGAGGTAGCCGGAGGCGTCGAGCGCCGCCTCGAGCACGGTGGCCGGACCGTCGTCGACCCGATCGACGAGCGTGTCGAGCAGTTCCAGGAACGACCGGATGCCGCTGACGGCACGGCCCGACACGCCGGCCTCTTCGGCGTGGCCCAGCGCCTCGACGAAGCCGATGCCGGCATGGCGCGCCCAGGCGACGACCTTGGCGACCGAGGTGTCGCCGACGCCTCGCTTCGGCACGTTCAGGACCCGGCGGGCGGCGACCTCGTCGGCAGGGTTGGCAGCGAGGCGCAGGTAGGCGAGGGCGTCGCGGATCTCCCGACGGTCGTAGAAGCGGGTGCCGCCGATCACCTTGTAGGGCACGCCGAACCGGATGAGCTGTTCCTCGATGGCCCGGCTCTGGGCGTTGGTGCGGTAGAAGACCGCCATGTCGGGCCACCGGTACCGACCGCCGTCGTGGAAGCCGGCGATGCGGCGGGTGATCCAGCGGGCCTCGTCGTTCTCGTCGTCGGCCCGGTAGCGGACGATGCGCTCTCCGCGGCCGGCGTCGGTCCAGAGTTCCTTGGGCGTCCGGCTCTCGTTCCTCGTGATGACGGCGTTGGCGGCATCGAGGATGATCTGCGTGGAGCGGTAGTTCTGGTCGAGCACGACGACGGTGGCGTCGGGGAACGCCTGCTCGAACTCGAGGATGTTGCGGATGTCGGCGCCACGGAACTGGTAGATCGACTGGTCGCTGTCGCCGACCACGCAGACGTTGCGGTGCTCTGCGCCGAGCAGCAGCACGAGTTCGTTCTGGACCGAGTTGGTGTCCTGGTACTCGTCGACGAGCACGTGCTCGAACCGGCGCCGATGGTCGGCCAGCACTTCGGGGTGTTCGCGCAGCAGGCGCACCGCGTTGCCGAGCAGGTCGTCGAAGTCCATGGCCCCCGCCTGCTGCAGGCGCCCCTGGTAGCGGGTGAAGACCTCGGCCACCCGGGCCTCAACCGGGCCGGTGGCCCGGTCGGCGTACTGCGTGGCGGTGAGCCCGTCGTTCTTGGCCGACGAGACGGCCGCCTGGATGCCCCGGGCCGGGAACCGCTTGACGTCGAGCCCGAGGTCGCGCAGCACGTGTCCGACGAGGCGCACGCTGTCCGCCTGGTCGTAGATGCTGAACCGGGACGGGTAGCCGATGCGTTCGGCGTCGCGGCGCAGGATCCGGACGCAGGCCGAGTGGAAGGTCGACACCCACATGCGGTGGGCGACGGGACCCACCAGTTCGGCGACCCGTTCCTTCATCTCGCCGGCGGCCTTGTTGGTGAAGGTGATGGCGAGGATGGCGAACGGCGACACCCCCCGCTCGGCGATCAGGTGGGCGATGCGGCGGGTGAGCACGCGGGTCTTGCCCGAACCGGCGCCGGCAACGATCAGCAGCGGCCCCGAGGGGTGCGTGACGGCGTCGAGTTGTGCGGGGTTGAGGCCCTCGTCGATCCGTGGAAGGTCGATCTGTGGTGGGTCTATCTCTGGCGCCATCGGCGGGCACCCTACCGGCGGCCTGTGACCGGGATCGGGGGCTTGACTAGGGTTCGCTGCCATGCCACATGCCTTCCGCTTCTCCGTCTCCGCCGCCGCTCCCCGGCCAGCCGCCGAGTGGCGCGAGTTGGGCCGCCGCGCCGAGGACCTCGGGTTCTCGACGCTGTCGATGCCCGACCACCTCGACGCCGAGATGGCGCCGCTCATCGCCCTGGCGGTCACGGCCGAGGCCACCCGCAACCTGCGCCTCGCCACGCTCGTGCTCGGCAACGACTACCGCAACCCGGCGTTCCTGCACAAGCAGGCGGCAACCCTCGACCTGCTCTCCGACGGCCGCCTCGAGTTGGGGATCGGCGCCGGCTGGCAGTCGTCCGACTACGAGAGGTCCGGCATCGACATGGACCGGCCGGGCCTGCGGATCGAACGCCTGGCCGAGGCCATCACGGTGCTCAAGGGCCTGTTCGCCGAGGGTCCGTTCGACTTCGCCGGCGACCACTACACGATCAAAGGCCTCGACGGGCAGCCCGAGTGCGTCCAGAAGCCGCACCCCCCGTTCATCATCGCCGGTGGTGGCCGCCGTGTGCTGTCGCTCGCCGCCCGCGAGGCGGACATCGTCGGCCTCAACGCCAACTTGTACGCCGGGGTCATCGACCAGCGGGTCGGGCCCAGCGCCACCCCGGCGGCGACCGACGAGAAGCTGGGCTGGATCCGCGAGGCGGCCGGCGACCGCTTCGACGACCTCGAGCTCCAGACCCGGGTGCACATCGCCACCATCACCGACGACCCGGGTTCGTTCGCCGAGCTCATGGCGCCTGCGCTCGGCATCTCGCCCGACGATGCCCTGGCGTCACCGCACGTCCTGGCGGGCTCGGTCGGGCAGTGTGTCGAGACCCTGTTGATGTGGCGGGAGCGCTGGGGGCTGTCCTACATCGCCATCAGCGAGGACGCCATGGTCGAGTTCGCACCGGTCGTGGAGGCCCTGGGCGGCGTCTGACCCGCTGACCCTCCGGCGCGAGCTGCTACCAGAGCCGGTCGGTATAGGTGTCGGTCCCGACGATCGTCCGGAAGAACGGGGCAGCCGACGTGACCCGACCGAGGCCTGAAGCCTCGACTCGCTCCGCATAGTCGACGAACCGGTCCCAGCAGGCCCGCGGGTCGTCCTCCAGGAAGAACAGCTGCAGGATCGACCGGTCGTCGAGCGGGGGCGAGCCGAGGTCCATCGGGGCGTTGCTGGTCATGTCGTCGCGGGGCACGGCGGTCCAGGCCGAGCACGAGGCGACCGGTCCATGCTCGAACAGCGGGGGCAGGCCGTCGGCGGCCAGCCAGGCGTCGAGGTCGTCCTGGTCGACCCCTGCGGCCCGCTCGACGGCGACCGAGGCGATCCCGGCGTAGTGGTGGTCCAGCGCGACCTCCATGGGGACCGGGTCGTCGTCGCGGTAGTGGTCGCCGTGGTGCAGGTACAGCACGGTGTGGGCGTGGGTGCGCTCGTTGAAGCCCCGGCCTGCCTTGTAGAGCTTCACGACCTGGTCGGCGCCCCAGGCGAAATGGTCGTCGTGGTGGCCGGCCTCGACCCAGTAGATCGCCACGTAGGAGCCGCGGTCGACCGGATCGTTGACGGCATTGCCCTCGACCGGGAACCGCAGGTCCTTCAACTCGCGTGTTGCGACCCAGCGGCTCCCGGCGAAGCACCAGGGACCGGTCATGCAGCCGCCGTAGAAGTGGTCCCGCTCGTACCAGCGGTTGTAGGCGACCTCGTGCCCCTCGTGGGGATCGACGAGCGTGTACAGCATGCTGCCGACCTTGATCGGATAATCGGGCGGGGCCATGGGCGCTCCTCGTGGGCTCTTCTGTCGGCGAATCGTGCGCGTACCAGCCTGTGCCCCGGTGCGGCGCCGGCGCAAACCGCCTCAGCGGCGGTCGATCAGGCCTCGGCGCCGGTCGATCAGGATCGTGGCCGTTCCCCGGCCGATCCGGCCGTCGAGGTCGTAGAGCACCGCCTCGGACAGGCCGATGCCGTCACCGACGTTCTTGTGGAGGCCCCGCAGGCCGATCCACTCCCCGACCGGGTCGCGGAACGTGTGGAGGTCGAGATCGACGTTGACCGTGAGCCACTCACCGGGATCGAGGTGGCCGGCGACCATGCTGAGCATGTCGCTGACCGCCACCATGCGCACGTACGGAGAGGTCGGGAGCCCGGCGACCAACGGGCGGTGCATCCGCAGCCAGAGCAGGCCGGGTGCACCGGTGCGGAACCCTCCACCGGGTCGGCGCAACTCGACGCCCTGGAGAAATCGCGGAACGCCGGTGCCGGGCATGGTCAGGATCGCCGGCTCGTCAGGTAGCGGCGGTGGTTCGTCCTCTTCGTGGCGCATACGTTCCGGGTCGAATGGGGTCGCCGTATCGCTGACGCGCAGACGCACCGTCATCGACCGGGCCACCTCACGGTCGCCGTCGAACAGCGATGCACGGACGACCTGGAGTCGGCGCCCGTCCCGCACGACCTCGGTCTCGCCCCGCAGCGGGTGCATCGGCGCGCCGCGCATGAGCTCGACCGTGTGTCGGCAGATCCGCATCGGCACGGTCGTGGGGACCGTCTCGACGAGGTGGGCGAGGATGCCGGCGACCGGTCCGCCGTGCTGTTCTTCCGGGTTCCACGGCCCGCCGGCCAGCGGCCCCGGAACCACCAGGTCACCGTCGATCTGGAAGAAGGAGTCCTCGGATCCGGTGTTCTCCATCCGGGACTTGCTAGGCGCTGCGCCCGAGCAGTGCCAACAGGCGCACCCCGGCCGGGGCGTCGTCGGGTGGAAGCACCGGTTCGGCGAAGTAGCCCCGCTGTGCCGATCCGTCCTGCATGGCGCCGGCGAACGGCAGCCAGGAGTCGAGGCACCGCTCGGCGAGGGCTTCGGGCAACTCGATGTCGATGCCGCAGGCCCTGGCGAGGTCCCACCCGTGGACCAGGTTCTCGGTGATACGGAATCCCACGATCACGGTGCCGGACAGTTCGCCGACGTGGTGGGCGTGGGTGTCGTCGAGCACGCCGTCCACGGTGGACGCCTCGAGGGCGGCGAGGGCTGTGCCTCGCCACGTCGCCATCGGGCTGGGGCCGAGGACCGAGGTGTCGACCTCGGCGACCGACGCTCCCCCTCCACCCTGGAACAGGCCGGCGACCATGGACTCGCCGACGATCAGGTGGGCGACCAGCGAGCGCACGTCCCAGTCACCACAGGGCGTGGGGTTGGCCCAGTCGTCGTCGCCGACTGCGGTGAGGGCCTCGCCGAACAGGGCGGCCGCCTGCCGGTAGTCACCGAGCAGGTCACCGTCGGCGTCTACCTGCATGCGCCTATTCCCATTCGATGGTGCCGGGCGGCTTCGAGGTGACGTCGTAGGCGACGCGGTTGACGCCGTCGACCTCGTTGATGATGCGACTCGACAGCGTCTCGAGCAGGTCGTACGGGAGGCGGGCCCAGTCGGCGGTCATGGCGTCCTCGCTGGTGACGGCCCGGATGATGATGGGCCAGCCGTAGGTTCGCTCGTCGCCCATCACGCCGACCGAGCGGATGTCGGCCAGCACGGCGAACGACTGCCAGATCTCCCGCTCGAGGCCGGCCGCTGCGATCTCCTCGCGCACGATCAGGTCAGCGGCCTGGAGGGTGGCGACCTTGTCGGGTGTGACCTCGCCGATGATGCGCACGCCGAGGCCCGGACCGGGGAACGGCTGACGCCAGACGATCTCGTCGGGGAGGCCCAGTTCGGAGCCGACTGCACGCACCTCGTCCTTGAACAGGTTGCGCAGCGGCTCGACCAGCTCGAAGTCGAGGTCGTCGGGCAGGCCACCCACGTTGTGGTGGCTCTTGATCCTGGCGGCGTCCTTGGTGCCCGACTCGATGACGTCGGGGTAGAGGGTGCCCTGGACGAGGAACCGGGCGTCCTCGATGCCGTCCGAGGCGTCCTCGAAGATCCGGATGAACAGCTCGCCGATGGCCTTGCGCTTGTCCTCGGGGTCGGTGATGCCGGCGAGGCGTTCGAAGAAGCGGTCGGCGGCCCGCACGTGGATGAGCTCGATGCCCTGGTGCCGCTGGAAGGTCTCGACGACCTGCTCGCCCTCGCCGGACCGCATCAGCCCGGTGTCGACGAACACGCAGGTGAGCTGCGACCCGATGGCCTCGTGCACGAGGGCGGCGGCCACGGCGGAGTCGACGCCGCCGGAGAGCCCGCAGATGGCCCTGCCGGTGCCGATCTGGGCGCGGATCGCCGCGACGGACGACTCGATGACCGACGTCATCGTCCAGTCGCCGGCGGCACCGCACACGTCGGTGAGGAAGCGTCGCAGGACGTCCTGGCCGCACGGGGTGTGGTGCACCTCGGGATGGAATTGCACGCCGTAGAGGCCCCGGTCGGGCGCCTCGAAGGCCGCCACGGGGGCGTCGGGCGACGAGGCGGTGGTGTGGGCGCCGTCGGGGCCGTCGGTGATGGCGTCGAAGTGGCTCATCCAGACCGGCTGCGATCCCGTCCCGACGTCGGCCAGCAGGGTGCCGGGTTCGGACACGGTGAGCTGGGTTCGGCCGTACTCGCCCCGCTCGTTGCGCCCCACGGTGCCGCCGCACTGGTGGGCGATGAGCTGGGCGCCGTAGCAGATGCCGAGGATCGGCACCCCGAGTTCGTAGACGCCAGGGTCGATGCGGGGGGCGCCGTCGACGTGGACCGATGCCGGTCCCCCAGAGAAGATGATCCCGGTCGGCCGCCGCTCGGCGAACTCGGCGGCGGTCAGGTCGTGGGGGACGATCTCGCTGAAGACGTTGGCCTCGCGTACCCGCCGGGCGATCAGCTGGGCGTACTGGGCGCCGAAGTCGACGACGAGGACGCGGTCACCGGCAACGGCGGTGCCACTTGAGGCGGGGGTCACGAACGGGTCACGTAGGTCTGGCGGGTCGCCGGGCGGCGACCTAGTGGCCCATGCCCACGCCCTGGGCCTTCTGGAGCGACTTGCCCTCGGTCTGGAGGGCGGGCGCCACCATGACCTCGGCCTTCTGGAACTCCTTGATGTCGAGGTAGCCGCAGGTGGCCATCGAGGTGCGGAGTGCTCCGAACAGGTTGAGGCGGCCGTCGTTCTCGTGGGCCGGGCCGAGGAGGATCTCCTCGAGCGTTCCCCGCACGTCGGTTCGGACCCTGGCGCCACGCGGGAGCGTCGGGTGGAAGGTCGCCATGCCCCAGTGGTAGCCGTGGCCGGGTGCCTCGGAGGCGGCCGCCAGCGGGGAGCCGATCATGACGGCGTCGGCGCCGCAGACGATGGCCTTGGAGATGTCGCCACCTGTGGCCATGCCGCCGTCGGCGATGACCTGGCAGTAGACGCCCGTCTCGTCGAGGTGGCGCATGCGGGCGGCCCGGACGTCGGCGATGGCGGTGGCCTGCGGGACGCCGATTCCGAGCACGCCACGTGTGGTGCAGGCGTGGCCGGGCCCGACGCCGACGAGGATGCCGGCGGCCCCTGTGCGCATGAGGTGGAGGGCGGCCTTGTAGGTGGAGCAGCCGCCGACGATCACGGGGATGTCGAGGCTGCGGATGAAGGTCTTGAGGTTGAGCGGCTCGACGGTGCTCGAGACGTGTTCGGCGGACACAACGGTGCCCTGGATGACGAGGATGTCGAGCTCGCCATCGAGGATGTACGGCAGCAGCGCCTCGGTGCGCTGTGGCGTGACCGCGGCACAGGACACGACGCCGGACCCGTTGATCTCGCGGATGCGCTGCGTGATGAGTTCGGGGCGGACGGGCTCCTGGTAGAGCTCCTGCATCCGCTGGGTGGCCTTCTCGGTGGGGAGGGAGGCGATCTCGGCGAGCACGTCGTCGGCGTCCTCGAAGCGGGTCCAGAGGCCCTCGAGGTTGAGCACCCCGACTCCGCCGAGGCGACCGATCTCGATGGCGGTGGCAGGGCTGACGACGCCGTCCATGGCCGACGCCATGAGCGGCAGGTCGAAGCGGTAGGCGTCGATCTGCCAGGTGATGTCGACGTCCCCGGGGTCGCGGGTGCGGCGACTCGGGAGGATGGCGATGTCGTCGAAGCCGTACGCCCGGCGACCGCTCTTGCCCAGTCCGATCTCGATCTCCGGCATGCTTTCGGCCCCTTGTCGCTCCCGTGGGAAACGGTGAGTCTAGCGGTGCAGGCGCAGGCCCGAGGGAGGGTCTCAGGCCAACTGTTCGAGCAGGTCGCCCAGGCGCTGCACGTGTTCTGTGGTGGTCCAGGTGCCGCCGACGGCCACCCGCAGGACGTATCGGTCGTCCAGTTTCGTGTGGGTGAGGAAGGCCTCGCCGGTGGCGTTGACGGCGGCGTGGAGCGCCTCGGTTGCCTCATCGCCGTCGACGTGGCGCAGGCAGGCGAGTGCCAGCGACAGCGGGGCGGCCAGTTCGAGTCGGGGGTGGGCGTCGATGCGGTCGGCGAGGGCGGCGGCAGCGGCGACATGGTGGCGGATGTGGGCCCGGAGGCCCTCGGCGCCGTAACTGCGCAACACGAACCAGAGCTTGAGCGACCGGAACCGTCGACCCAGCGGGACCTGCCAGTCGCGGTAGTCGATGACCTCGCCGGCGTCGCTGGCTGCGTTGCGCAGGTATTCGGGGAGGATCGACAGCGAGTCGAGCAGCGGACCCCGGTCGGCGACGTAGAAGGCGGTGCAGTCGAAGTTGGTGAGCAGCCACTTGTGCGGGTTGAAGCAGTAGCTGTCGGCCCGGTCGAGGCCGTCGAGGAGGTGCTGGTGTTCGGGACACACGGCGGCCGATCCGGCCCAGGCGGCATCGACGTGGAGCCAGGCGCCGGCGGCGGATGCGATCTCGGCGATGGCGGACAGCGGGTCGACGGCCCCCGACGAGGTGGTGCCGACGGTGGCGACGACGATGCACGGCACCAGCCCGGCCTCCCGGTCGGCGGCGATGGCCGCGGCGAGGGCGGCGGGGTCCATGGCGTGATCGGCGTCGGTGGCGATCGACCGCAGCTGGTCGACGGCAAAGCCGGCCACCCGCACGCCCTTCTCGACCGACGAGTGGGCCTGGGACGAGGTGTAGGCACGCAGGCTGGGCAGGGCGGCGGCACCGCCGCTGCGGTCGCGGGCGGCGAGGATGGCGCACAGCGTGGCCGACGACGCCGAGTCCTGGATGACGCCGCCTCCGGGGCCGTCGGACCGGAAGCGGTCGGGCAGGCCGCAGAGGTCGATCAGCCAGTCGAGGACGTGGGTCTCGAGCTCGGTGCAGGCCGGGCCGGTGGACCAGAGCATCCCCTGGGTGCCGAGCCCTGAGGAGATCAGGTCGCCCAGCACCGAAGGAGGCGACGAGTTGCCGGGGAAGTAGCCGTAGAAGCCGGGGTGCTGCCAGTGCGTGAGCGCCGGGGCGATCAGCCGGTCGACGTCGTCGAGCAGCGCCTCGAAGGGCTCGCCCACCTCTGGGGCGTGCGCCGGGAGCGAGGCCCGCACGTCACCCGGTGCCACGTCCGGGGTGATCGGCCGGTCGGCGATGCCGGCAAGGAAGTCGGCCAACCAGTCGACGGCGGCATGGCCGGCCGCCCGGAACTCGTCGGGAGTCTGGTGTGTCGGTGGGAGTGGATCAGGCATCGGCGGGAACGTACTCCAGGCCGTCCTCGACGCCCAGCGCCAGGCACAGCAGCTGTCGCAGGATCGCCGCCGTTGCGCCCCACACGGTGTCGCCGACCAGCTCGAAGAACGAGATCCGCCATGGCCCGCCCGGGAAGTCCCATTCCTCCTCCCGGTACACCCCGTCGAGGAGGAGTTCGGCGAGCGGGACGAGGAGCACCGCCTCGACCTCGTCGGGGTTGGCGACCAGGTCGGGGCATCCGGGCAACAGCGCTGTGAAGGGGTGGATGATGCTGCGACTGCCGACGGTGGTCAGCAGGTCCATGTGCCCGAGGAGGCGTGGGGTCATCGGGTCGAGGGCTGTCTCCTCGTGCGCCTCACGCAGGGCGGTGGCCCAGAGGTCAGGATCGGCGGGGTCGTGGCGGCCGCCGGGGAAGCTCACCTCGTGGGTGTGGGAGGCCAGCCGGGGCGAGCGGCGGGTGAGCACCACGTGGGGGCCTTCGTCGTCGTACAGGGCGACGAGGACGCCCGCCGGATGCTCCTCGCCGGTGTGCTGCCGCCCCCTGACCCCGGCCGGCTCACGGCCCTCGAGGACGGCCACGAGGCGTTCCATCGTGATCGTGCGGTCGGCGACATCGGCCCAGGGGGCCGGCTCGCCGGGTCGCCAGTCCGCCGGTCGGGGGATGCGTTGCGGCCCGCCTCGGCCTGTTCGAAGGCTCACGCCTCGGCCAGGTCACCCAGCAGGTCGACGAGCCCGCCGTCGGCGAGGCCCTGTGCCACCTCCAGCGGCAGGAGCTTGCCCCGCTCCCAGCCCTGCCAGATCTCGTCCAGGTCGGTCGCAGCGTCGCCGGCAGCGGCGAGCACCTCGGGCATCCGGCCGGTCTTGAGGTTGGCCAGCATCCGCCCTGGCAGGGTCTCGCCCCGCACCCATTCGGTGAACTGCCCTGCCAACTTCGCCGGGTCCGGCTCCGGGCGGGGGTTCTCGTCGGCGGTGGTGTCGGCATCATCCATTCCCCGAGGGTACCGCCACCCCCGGAAACGACGGGAGCCGGGCCTTGCGGCCCGGCTCCACGTCGAGGGTCGCCTTCCGGAGAAGGCGGCTCCTACATCATGCCGCCCATGCCACCCATGCCGCCCATGGGATCCATGCCACCGGGCATCGCCCCTGCGGGCTCGGGCTTGTCGGCGACGAGTGCCTCG
>CAJXIS010000033.1 GCA_913054115.1 uncultured Acidimicrobiaceae bacterium
GGACTCCGGTCGCCATCCGACCCTGGAGCGAGATCTCGGCGGCCGGAACCCGGATGATCACCCCTCCGGTGCTCACGATGAACACGTGGTCCTCTTCGGAAACGACGACCGCCCCTGCAACCGATCCCCGGTCATCGGTGGTGCGGATGCCCCGTATGCCGAGCCCAGCCCGGTGCCTGGTCGGGAACGCATCGAGCTCGGTCCGCTTGCCGAACCCCTCGGCGCTGAGGTGCAGCACCGTGCACCCCGGGCGGACCACGGCGCATGAGGCGAGTTCGTCGCCGCCACGGAACTTCATGCCGATCACACCGGCGACATTCCGGCCCATCGGTCGGACGTCGTGTTCGGAGAAGCGCAACGTCTGTCCGGACCGGGAGATCAGCAGGATCTCGTCGTCGCCGTTCGTGGGGACGACCTCGACGACCTCGTCGCCGTCCTTGAGCCTGATGGCGATCAAGCCGGCCCGCAGCGACGAGTCGTAGGCGGTGAACCTGGTCTTCTTGACCCGCCCGGTGCGTGTGGCGAAGAACAGGAACCGGTGGGTCTCGTAGTCGCGGGTGTCGATGACCGCCTGGATCCGCTCATCGGGTTGCAGGGGAAGCAGGTTGACGACCGCCGTCCCCCGGGCGGTGCGACCGGCCATCGGCACCTCGTGGGCCTTGAGCCGGTAGACGCGCCCGCGGGTCGAGAAGAACAACAGGTAGGCATGGGCCGAGGTGTGGATCAGGTGGGCGACGGCGTCCTCGTCTTTGAGGCGGGTGCCGGCGACCCCACGGCCACCTCGACCCTGGGCGCGGAACTCGGAGACCGCCGTGGTCTTCACGTAGCCGGCGGTGCTCATGGTGAAGACGAGCTCCTCGTCGTCGATCAGGTCCTCGATGTCGAGGTCCCCGGGGTCGTACACGAACTCGCTGCGCCTCGGGTTGGCGAATCGGCCTCTCAACTCGGACAGTTCGTCCTTGAGCACGCCACGGAGACGGGCCTCGTCGGCGAGGATCGCCTCGAGTTCGGTGACCACGACGACCAGCTCTGCGAGCCGTTCCTCGAGGTTGGTCCGACCGAGTCGGGTGAGGCGGACGAGCTGCATGTCGAGGATGTGGTTCGCCTGGACCTCCGAGAACCCGAAGGGGTCGGCCATGAGGCCCTCGCGGGCGGCGGACCGGTCTGCGGACCCACGGATGAGGGCGATGATGTCGTCGATCGCACCCAGCGCCGCAAGGAGGCCCTCGGTGAGGTGCGCCTCCGACCTGGCCTTTTCCAGGCGGAACTCGCTGCGCCGACGCAGCACCTCGATCTGGTGGACCACATAGGCGTCGAGGAGGTCTCGCAGGTTCAGCGTGCGGGGGATGCCGTCGACCAGCGCCACGGCGTTGACCGAGAACGTCGTCTGCAGTGGCGTCCGCTTGAAGAGGTTGTTCAGGATCACGAGCGCCGGTGCATCCCGCTTGAGGGTGATGACGATGCGGGTCATGCCCTGTGCCGACTCGTCGTTGACGTCGGCGATGCCCTCGATCTCGCGACTGTCCACGAGATCGCGGATCTTGGCCATGATCTGGTTGGGGCTGGCCTGGTAGGGAAGCTCCGACACGATGATGCGGGTGCTGCGCGGGCCTTCCTCGATATCGGTCCGGGCTCGCATGCGAATCGTGCCCCGCCCGGTGCGGTAGGCGTCGGCGATCCCGGCCCGACCGAGGATCAGCGCCCCGGACGGGAAATCGGGTCCGGGCAGATGCTGCATCAAGTCGTCGGGTGTGGCCTCCGGATGGTCGATGAGGTGCAGCGTGGCATCGATGACCTCGCCCAGGTTGTGGGTCGGGATGTTGGTGGCCATGCCGACCGCGATCCCCTGGCTGCCGTTGACGAGCAGGTTCGGAAACCGCGCCGGGAGGAGTTCGGGTTCGGAGAACTCGCCCGAGTAGTTGTCGACGAAGTCGACGGTGTCCTCGTCGATGCCGTCGAGCAGGGCGAGGGCGATGGGATCGAGTCGACATTCGGTGTAGCGGGCGGCAGCAGCCGAGTCGTCCGGCGAATAGCCGAAGTTGCCCTTCGGGTGCACCAGGGGGTGCCGCAAGCTGAAGTTCTGGGCCATGCGCACGAGGGCGTCGTAGATGGCCTGGTCGCCGTGCGGGTGGTACTTGCCCATGACCTCGCCGGTCACCCGTGCGCATTTCATGGTGGGGCGATCGGGGCGGGCGCCGAGGTCGTACATGCCCCAGAGGATCCGGCGGTGGACGGGCTTGAGGCCGTCGCGGGCGTCGGGCAGGGCCCGGGCCACGATGACGGACATGGCGTAGTCCAGGAAGGACTGCTCCATCTCCTCCTGGATCTCGATCGGTTCGATCGAACCCCCGGGGGTTTCCTCTGGTTGCGTGTCGGTCATGCGCGGCGTGGGCCGATCTGGCGGTGAGCCGGGTCAGATGTCGAGGAAGCGGACATCGTGGGCGTTGGTCTGGATGAACCGCTTGCGGCTCTCGACGTCGCTCCCCATCAGGGTGGAGAACACCTCGTCGGCGATCGTCGAGGCCTCGACCGCGACCTGCAGCAGGGTGCGGGTCGTCAGGTTCATCGTGGTCTCGCGGAGTTCGTCGAAGTCCATCTCGCCGAGGCCCTTGAGGCGTTGAAACTCCCGCTTGTGCCCCGGGTTCTGCACGAGGAACGCTTCCTTGGCGTGGTCGTCTTTGAGGTAGACCTTTTCACGTCCGACGATCGTCGAGTAGAGCGGCGGTTGGGCGATGTAGACGTGGCCCTTGACGACCAGCGCCTCCATCTGGCGGTAGAAGAACGTCAGCAGCAGGGTGCGGATGTGGCTGCCGTCCACGTCGGCATCACACAGCAGGATCACCTTGTGGTAGCGGATGCGATCAACGTCGAACTCGTTGCCGTAGCCGCCGCCGATGGCCTGGATCAGCGTCTGGATCTCGGTGTTGTCCAGCATCCGGTCGGGTCGTGCCCGTTCGACGTTGAGGATCTTGCCGCGGATCGGCAGGATCGCCATGGTGCGGGGGTCACGGGCCTGGACGGCTGAACCGCCGGCGGAATCGCCTTCGACGATGAAGAGCTCGCATTCGCGTGGATCCCGGGACGCACAGTCCTTGAGCTTGTCCGGCATGCCGGCCCCGTCGAGCGCAGACTTGCGACGGGCCGAACGACGGGCGTCCTGGGCGGCAACACGTGCCCGCTGGGCATTGAGCGCCTTCTGGGCGATGCGCTTGGCCTCGGACGGGTGCTCCTCGAACCATTCGCCGAGCCCGTCGTTGGTGGCCCGCTGGACGAGTGACCGGATCGAGACGTTGCCGAGCTTGGACTTGGTCTGGCCTTCGAACTGGGGGTCGACCAGCCGCACGCTGATGATGGCGGTGAGGCCCTCGCGGATGTCCTCGCCCTGGAAGTTGTCGACGCCGTTTTTCAGCAGGCCCTTGCCGCGGGCGTACTTGTTGAGCGAAGCGGTGAGGGCGCTGCGGAAGCCCTCTTCGTGCATGCCCCCCTCGATCGTGTTGATGCCGTTTGCGAAGGAGTGCAGGCCGTCGGTGTTGAACCCGGTGTTCCACTGGAAGGCGACCTCGATCTCCTGGTCGTCCTCCTGCTGTTCGTAGTAGCCGACGGTCGAGAACAGCGACTCCTTCGAGGCGTTCACGTGGGCGACGAAGTCGCGGATGCCGCCCTCGTAGCAGAAGGAATGCTCGGTGGGTTCGTCCACGCGTTCGTCGCGGACCCGGATCTCGAGGCCACGGTTGAGGAACGCCATCATCTGGAACCGTTCGAGCAGCGTCTGCAGTCGGAAGGTGGTTTCGTCGAAGATGACCGGGTCGGGCCAGAACCTGACGGTGGTGCCCGTCCGGCCCTCGGGCGACGGGCCGATCTCGGCGAGCCGGGTCTGGAGTTGTCCACCGTCGACGAAGTCCATGTAGTGGCGGGCCCCTTCGCGGTCGATCTCGACCTCGACCAGTGCCGAGAGGGCATTGACGACCGAGACGCCCACGCCGTGGAGTCCGCCGGAGATCTTGTAGCCGTCGCCACCGAACTTGCCCCCGGCGTGGAGGATCGTGAGGACGACCTCGGCGGCGGTCAGCTCCTCGAACTGGGGATGGCGGTCGACGGGGATGCCGCGACCGTCGTCGCTCACCTCGCACCCGCCGTCGGCGAGGAGCCGAACCCGGATGATCGAGCAGTGGCCGGCCATGGCCTCGTCGACGCTGTTGTCGACGACCTCCCAGACGAGATGGTGGAGGCCCGTCGGACCGGTTGACCCGATGTACATGCCCGGCCGTTTCCGGACCGCCTCGAGGCCCTCGAGGACGGTGATGTCGGCGGCGCTGTAGGAGGTACCGGCGCTCGTCATCGACGGGTTCCGGCGGTGGGGACTGGCCCAGTTGGCCGGAAGCGGGAAAAGCCCGTTGTGCGGAAGTATCTGGTGTTGTAAAACCGCAGGTCAGAGGGCATGTTCACGACCCCCCAAGTCTACCAGTCGGACCCCCGGATCAGCCGCTTATGACCTGCCATCCGCGAGCCATTTCCGTCGGTCCCTGGCAGGCGTGGTCGGGCACCTCGGAGCCGGGTCAGATGGCGTCCTTCGGGGCCACCCGGGCGGTCACGGAGGTGATCCTCCCGGGCCCGACCAGCGCCTCGATCCGGGTCAGGAGTTGCTGCTCGAGCCAGCCCAGTTGGCTGGCCCAGGCCGGGTCGTCGACACGGATCACGAGTTCCGATCCCCGGACCGCCACGGCCACGATCCGGCTCGCGAGCTGTGGTCCGACGATGTCGGGCCAGGCATCGACGATGGTGGTCGTGGCGTCGATCTCGGGGGCTCCCATGCCGGCCATGAGGCGTTCGAGGGTCCGTCGGATCGGCACCGGGGATCCCTCCCGGCCCGGACGGGTCACTCCCCCGCCCCCGAGTCCGCGACGACCTTCCCTGCGTCCATGTGCAGCACGCGGTCCGCGTCGATGCCGACCGGCAACGTGCCGGCAGCGGTGATCAATACCTGGGTGGATGGCAACAGGTCGATCAGGCGGCCCGCCCGGCCCAGGTCGAGTTCGGAGAACACGTCATCGAGGATGATCACCGGTTCAGTGCCGAGTCGTTCGCCGAGGATGCGGTGGCCCCCGAGGCGGAGCGCCAGTGCCAGCGACCGCTGCTCACCCTGCGAGGCGTGTGTGCGCGACGGCAGGCCGTCGAGGACGATGAGCAGGTCGTCCCGGTGCGGACCGACCGTGCTGACACCTCGCCGAATGTCGTCCCTGCGGGCAGCCGTGAGGGCGGGGCCCAATCCGCCATCGAGCCAACTCGACGCATAGTCGAGGGTCGCGGCACGTGCGCCATCACCCAGGGCGTCGATGACACCGGCGACCTCGGGCCGGAGCAGCGCCACCAGGTCCCGGCGTGCCAACCCCAACTCGTCACCGACACCCGCCAACTTGTCGTCCCAGACGTCGAGCGTCGACGTGATCTCCGGTGAGGCGCGCCCTCCGGCCTGTCGCAGCAGAGCGTTGCGCTGTCGAAGGATGCGTTCGAGGTCGCTGACGAGGCCGTGGTTGCGGGGATGCCAGGCAACCAGCAGGTCGTCGAGGTAGCGCCGCCGTCCCGAGGGACCCCCCTTGACGAGGTCGAGGTCGTCCGGACCGAAGACGGTGACGACGAGGTGGCCGAGGAGGTCGCGTAGCCGGTTCACCCGATTGCGGTTCACCTGCATCCGGTTGCGACCCGAGACGACGAGTTCCACGTCCAGAAGCGTCGTGCGGCCCCCGTTGTCGACCTCGATGCGCAGGACCGCACTGGTGGCACCTGCACGGACGAGGGCCTCCGTGGGTGCTCCCCGGAATGACGAGCCTGTGGCCACCCAGGCGATCGCCTCGACGAGGTTGGTCTTGCCCTGGCCGTTGTCACCCACGACGGCGATGCGGCCGTCGCCCAGTTCCAGGTCGATGTCGACCAGGTTCCGGAAGTCGACGACTGAAAGTCGCCGCACCGGCATCGGTCGGGCCGGTCTAGGAGACCCGGACCGGCATCAGCAGATAGAGGAAGTTCGAGTCCTCCATGCCGCGGATGACAGCCGGCTTGAGCGCATCACATGTCTCGAGGCGGAGCTCCTCGTCGGGACACACTTCGAGCCCCTGGATCAGGAAGGTCGGGTTGAACGCCACGGTGAGGTCTTCGCCTTCGTATCGGGCATCGACCGTCTCCTGGGCCTGGCCGATGTCCTGGGTGATGGCGATGAGTTCGAGTCCGTCGCTGCTCATGACGAGACGGACCGGCGTGTTGTCCGTTGCCAGAAGCCGGACGCGGCGTAGGGCATCGAGCATGTCGTCCCGCTCGACGACCAGGGAGTTCGGGTGGTCGTCGGGGATCAGGCCCCGGTAGTTCGGGTATTCGCCTTCGATCAGGCGGGTCACGATCTGGACGTCGCCGACGGTGAAGACCGCCTCCCGTTCGCCCAGGCAGATGGTGAGTTCGTCGACGTCTCCGAGGAGGCGACCCACGACCTCGAGTGCCCGGGAGGGGACAAGGACCGTCTGGTCACGACTCAGGATGCTCGTCCCCGGGAGGTCGCGCATGGCGAGTCGATAGGAGTCGGTGGCGACGAATCGCAGGCCATCCTCCTCCGCTGCGAGCAGTACGCCCGTGAGGATCGGTCGACTGTCGTCACCGCTGGCAGCTCCCACGACCTGGTCGAGGGCGGCGGCCACACCCGCAGCCGCCAGGGTCACCTCGTCGCCGGTGGGTGGTTCGAATCGTGGAAAGTCGTCGGGAACGAGCGTGTGGAGGCTGAAGTTCGATCGCCCCAGGCTCAGGTTGGCCCCCTCGTCGCCGACAACCACCTCGACCTGCCCGCTGTCGAGGGAATGGACGATGTCGGCTGCCAGTTTCGCCGGTAGGACCGCGACGCCGTCCTCCTGACCACCCACCTCGGCGGTTACGCGCACCGTCAGGTCGAGATCGCTGCCTGTCACCGAGAGCGTGTCACCCTCGAGGTGGAGGTGGATGCCGGCGAGGACCTGGAGGGTGGCGGAACGGGTGGCAGCAGCACGGCTTGCAATGGACAACGCACGATCGAGAACGTCACGTTCACAGCGGAATTTCACAGGGCACTCACCTTCGGCTTTGCCGGGATCTCATCAGGTAGTAGGGAGAGTAGGCGTGTGGATTGGGGATGAAGTGGCATTGTCGCAGGTGGGAGTGACATTACGCGTCCACCGTCTGTCCACGCGCGCCCACAGCGAGAACCGGCCGGGCAGTCCGGGTGTGGAGAACAACGGGTGCGTCCACAGGTCATCCCCGGTCAATCCCCGGTCCTGACGTTTGAGGTCAGCAACGTCACCTGGTCGTAGATCTCCTGGCGTGACCCCATCAGATCCCGAATTTTGTTGACGGCGTGGATGACGGTGGTGTGATCGCGATCGCCGAACTCCCGGCCGATGGCGGGAAAGCTCAGGTCGGTGACATCGCGGAAGACGTACATGGCGATCTGCCTGGCCTGCACCAACGGTCGTGTGCGACTCCCTCCGATCAGGTCGATGATCGGGAATCCGTACATCTCAGCGGTCTTGTTGAGGATGACCTCGGGGGTGATCGGTCGCGGCAGGTTCGAGGTGACGAGGTCGCGGAGCACGGTGCGGGCCATTTCCTCGGTTGCTGTCACCTGGTTGAGGTTCGAGAAGGCGGTGATCCGTGTGAGGGCGCCCTCGAGTTCCCGGATGTTGTTCGTGATGTTCTCGGCGATGAACATGAGGACGTCGTCGTTGATCTGATCGGGACCTGCCTGCTCCTCGGCCTTCTTGCGGAGGATTGCGAGTCGGGTCTCGATGTCCGGGGGCTGGATGTCGGTGATGAGGCCCATCTTGAACCGGCTCTGCAGTCGCTCCTCGATGGTGTTGATCTTGTCGGGAGGACGGTCGCTGGAGAGCAGGATCTGGCCACCGGCCTGGTGGATCGAGTTGAAGGTGTGGAAGAACTCCTCCTGGAGGCCCTCTTTGCCGGCGAGGAACTGGATGTCATCGACGAGCAGCACGTCGACCTCGCGGAAGCGCTGCTTGAACTCGAGTTGCGTCCCGTTCTTTATCGATTCGATGAAGCGGTTCAGGAACTCCTCTGTCGAGACGAAGCGCACCCGCATCTTCGGGTAGTGGTCGGTCACATAGTTGGCGACCGCCCACATGAGGTGGGTCTTTCCCAGGCCTGTCGAGCCGTAGATGAACAGCGGGTTGTAGCGCTTGCCGGGTTCGCCGGCGACGGCGAGGGCGGCCGCATGGGCGAAACGGTTCGAGGTGCCGGTGACGAAGTCGTCGAACGTGAAGCGGGCCGGCTGGGTCTTGGTGAGCACATCGAGCGACTCGGTGTCGAGGAGGGTGTTGGGTGGGGCACCGTCCTCGGGATGCACCCCGTCGACAGACATCGACGGGATGGCCTGCCCGGCGTCCGTCGGGAGCACGAGTGGTTCGATCGAAAGCGTCATGACCGGGTCGGGATCGAGCAGGGTTGACCGACGAACCTCGATGCGGGGCCGGAGCTGGTCGTCGGTCGCCTCGGCGATGGTCTCGCTGACGATCTCCTGATAGCGGCCTTCGATCCGATCCCTCATGAGCGAACTCGGGACCGTGAGCACGAGATCTCCGCCATCGACCATTACGGCCTCGATGGAACTGAAGGTCATCTGGTGGACCACGTCGGACACCTGGGAGCGGATGGCTGTGCTGCAGCGGGCCCACACTTCGTCGGCGTCCCACATCGGCGTTGTCTCTGTCACGGTCCTGCTCCGATCATATTTTCCACAGTTGTGGAATCTGCTGTGGATACCGGACGGAACAGGCGCTGCGGCGACGAGGTGGCCTACGCCGACCGGTTGGTGGGCGGGGCAACGTAGCACTGTGGACGACCGCGCGCACACGGTGGATTCGCGCGCGGGAAAGGTGCAGGTCGGTCCCCGTTTTGTCGCGCGGAGGCTCGCGACGATCGCGTTTTCGAGTGCTCCCGCGTGCCGTGGTCGAGTGCCGTGGCTCGATCGGAGGGCCTGTGGATAACCCGCCTCGATGTTGTCCACGGGGTCGCGAAATCTGAGCGGTCGGAGACCCTCTGGTTGGCGCTGGGACCGGGTCGGCCGTAGCCTCACCGGGTCGTCACGCGCCGTCGCGTGGCGCCCGTGGTCGGCTGTCACCGGCTGGTCACGGATCGGCCGCCGATCAGGGTGGTTCGAAGCCAATCGACGGTACGCCGGGTGCTCCCTCTTCTCCCGACACCAGGCGTGCCACCAGGAGTCTGCAATGAAGCGTACCTATCAGCCGAACACCCGGAGGCGTGCACGCAAGCACGGTTTCCGTCGTCGTATGCGTACCCGGGCCGGGCGGGCCATCATCAAGGCCCGCCGTCAGAAGGGCCGGACCCGCCTCTCGGCTTGATTCGCCGACTCTCCCACCGGAATGATTTTGATGCCCTTCGGCGGCATGGACGCACGGTACGCCGCGGCTCGGTCCGCGTCCGCCACCTCGCTGGAACCTGCACCGGAACCCGGGTCGCGTATGGCATCGGACGGTCTGTCGGCAATGCGGTCGTCCGCAACCGGGTTCGTCGGCGCCTGCGTGCGGTCATGACCGGAATCGACGCACTCGGTGGTCTCCCGACCGGCGACTACCTCGTACGCGCCGAACCCTCGGCGGTCGAGATGACGTTCGCCGAACTGCGTGATGATCTCTCCAGCATCACCGACGAGCTGGGATCGACGGCCTGACATGGCGGCCCCGCGAAGCAGGATCGCCCCCGGGTCTCTCGCCGTGCGCCCGATGTTGGGGCTGGTCCGCCTGTACCAGCGACTCGCCGCCGGTCGCCCCACCCCATGCCGTTACGTCCCGACATGTTCGAACTATGCCCTCGACGCCCTCGAGCGCCATGGAGCGGCCCGCGGTGGCTGGCTGACCATCCGACGCCTGTCCCGCTGCCATCCCTGGGGCCGCAGTGGTTGGGACCCGGTCCCTGAGGCATCCGACGAACCAGGCACGACGACAGACGAGGAACGGCAGACATGTTCAACCTGATCGCCAAGGTTCTCGCCTGGTTCTACGAGCTGTGGCCCTCCTTCGGGATGTCCATCGTGCTGCTCACGTTCGTCGTGATGGTGATCCTGACGCCGCTGACCCTCAAGGGCACGCGGTCGATGATCAAGATGCAGCACCTGCAGCCCGAGATGAAGAAGATCCAGAACCGGTACAAGAACGACCGGGAACGGATGAACAAGGAAATGATGGCCTTCTACCAGGCCAACAGCATCAACCCCATGGGGGGTTGTATTCCGATGATCGCCCAGGCACCGGTGTTCATCGTCCTCTACAACGTGTTGCGGGGCCTGACCCGTCGTCGCTCCGATGTCGGCGAGATCGCCGGCTGGGCTGCCGGTCGACTGTCCTCCGGTCAGGACCTCATCGGAGCACCGGACACCGTTCAGACCTTCTACCCCGACTACCTGGCCGAGGATTCACAGCTCTTCATGGATCTCTCGGAGAAGACCGAGATGGTGTCGTGGGGATTCGACCTCTCGAGATCCCTGAGTCAGGCGCTCGAGTCCGGGCTCGTGTCGGCCTTTCCCTATCTCCTGCTCGTCCTGGCCGTGTTCGGTACGTCGTGGGTCATGAACAAGCAGATCCGTGGCCGGAACAAGGGCCAGTCCACGAACCGGCAGCAGGAAATGATCATGAAGGTGATGCCCTTCTTCCTGCCGGTCATCTCGTTCGGACTCGACGCCGCCCTCGTCTCCTACTTCGTCGTGTCGAACCTGTACCGCACGGGCCAGCAGTTCTACATCACCCGGGCCCTGTACGGCCCCGGTCACGATCATCCTGCCGTCGTGGTGCCGCCGCCGATCGACCAGGCGGACGACAAGCCGAAGGGCGGCAAGGGCACGAAGGGCGGCTCGACGGGGAAGACCGGTGGTTCGCGTCCCCGCCAGTCCGGGAGCGGCGGCGGCCGTTCCGGCACGGGATCCGATGACGCCCGCAGTCGACGCACGACGGCGGGGAGCAGCGCCGGCGGCCAGGATCAGAAGTCGGACAAGTCCCGGGACGACGCCGCCGGGACCGGAGACAACAAGTCCGACAAAAAAGCGGGCAAGAAGCCGGGCTGGCGCGAGAAGCGGGCCGGCCGAGGCAGGAACGATGGTTCGTCGGGTGGAATCGGCCGGCGGCGGAAGCAGAAGACCGAAGAATCAGGGACCGCTGATGGACGCCCCCCGGCGTCACGTCGCGGTGGTGGTCGCACCACTCCCCCGGGTACCGCCCGGGCACGGGGTGCGCAGCGCAAGAACAGGAAGAAGAGGAAATAGACCATGGAGTGGATCGAAACGACCGGAGCAACCGTCGACGACGCCAAGGAACGGGCATTGGACCGCCTGGGCGTGGCCGAGGACGAGCTGGAATACGAAATCCTGGCGGAGGCGTCGCGTTCGATGCTGGGCCTCAAGAAGGTCGACGCCCGTCTACGGGCACGGGTGCGACCCCGTCACCCCGCTCCGAGGGCCGATCGTCGGGATCGTGACCGTGGTCGAAACCGCAAGGATGACCGATCCCGCGGCGGCGGCAGGGGCGATGGCAGCGGCAAGAGCGGCGGCAGGGGCGATGGCAGCGGCAAGAGCGGTGGCAGGGGCGATGGCAGGAAGCAGG
>CAJXIS010000034.1 GCA_913054115.1 uncultured Acidimicrobiaceae bacterium
GTCGTGGTCAAGGTCGACGACCTGGGCCTGCAGGGAGAGCTGGGCTTCACGGCCCGGGCGCCCCGCTGGGCGGTCGCCTACAAGCTGCCGCCCGAGGAGCGCACCACCACGCTGCTCGACATCGAGGTGTCGATCGGCCCCGGCGGCCAGGCCACCCCGTTCGCCCGGCTGGAGCCGGTGTTCGTGGGCGGCTCGACGGTCGCCGCCGCCACCCTCCACAACGCCGACCAGGTGGCCGCCAAGGACGTGCGTCCCGGCGACACCGTCGTGGTCCGCAAGGCCGGCGACGTCATCCCCGAGGTGCTGCGCCCGGTGCTGGCCGACCGACCCGACGACCGGCCGCCCTGGACCTTCCCCACCGAGTGCCCCGAGTGCGGCACGGCGCTGGTGCGGGGCGAGGGCGAGGCCGCCACGTTCTGTCCCAACCACGCCTGCCCCCGGCAGGTGCGCGGCCGCATCGAGCACTTCGCCTCACGGGGCGCCATGGACATCGAGGGCTTCGGCGAGCAGCGGGTCGACCTGTTCGTCACCGAGGGCCTGCTGGGCGACGTGGCCGACGTGTTCTCCCTCGACTTCGACCGCATCGCCGCCTTCGAGGGCTTCGGCGAGGTCTCGGTCGCCAACCTGCGGGCGGCCGTCGACGAGGCCAGGGCGCAGCCGCTGGGCCGCCTGCTGTTCGGCCTGCGCATCCCCCACGTGGGCGTCACGGTCGCCGAACTGGTCGCCGTGTCGTTCGGACACCTCGACCGCCTGCTCGACGCCACGGTCGAGGACCTCGAGGCCGTCGAGGGCCTGGGTCCGATCATCGCCACCAGCGTCCACGGCTGGCTGCGCGAGGAACGCAACCGCGATCTGCTCGAACGGCTCCGGGCAGCCGGCGAGAACCTCGAGGCGGCCGAAACCGGCACCGACGAAGTGCCACAGGTGCTCGACGGCATGGCCTTCGTCGTGACCGGCACCCTCGACGGCATGGGCCGCGACGAGGCGAAGGCCGCCATCACCGCCAGGGGCGGCAAGTCGCCCGGCAGCGTGTCGAACAAAACCACGGCGCTGGTCGCCGGAGAGAACGCCGGCTCGAAGCTCACCAAGGCCGAGGAACTCGGCATCCCGGTGCTCGACCTGAAAGCCTTCGAGCACCTCCTCGCAACCGGCGAGCTGCCCGCCTGAATCCGCCGATCAGGCGCGTCAGCTGTCGACGCGGAAGCACCAGTCGATCGTGGCCGTGCGGTCCGGGGTGCGGGTCGGCCAGTAGCGCACGGTGGCGCACAGATCGCCGGGCGGCAGGCGCCGCATCGCCCGTCCCTCGCCCGGCCGGAAGATCACCGAGTTGAGCGCCGGCTCGAGCCGCTGCTGGTCGAGCGGGATGATCGTGCCGCCGATGTGGAGGATCTCGCCGGACCAGCCGGCCGACAGGATCGCCCCAACGTTGGACTGCGGCAGGACGGAATCGCCACGCGGCGGCAGCAGTTCGCGCACCGCCGGGTTCGAATCGACTGCGACATCGCCGCCGCTGCTACCGCCGGCCACCAGCACCGCAGCGGTCATCGCACCGGCCCCGAGGGCGAGCAGCACGCTGATGACGAGGGCGTTCCGGCGGTTCACCTGACGCAGGCTAGCGAGCACCCGCCGGGGCAGGGGCTAGCCTCGCCGCCGTGACCGTCGGATCCCCACCGGAATCCGGACAGGTGGGGCCGGAACCGGACCAGCCCCCTGCACGCGTACTCGGCGGGCGGTACGCCCTCGGCCGGGCGATCGGCACCGGCGCATCCGGCACCGTCTACGCAGCCGACGACCTCGACCTGGGCCGGCACGTCGCCGTCAAGGTCCTCCACGAGGCCCTGGCCGGCGACCCGGTGTTCGTCGAGAAGCTCGCCGAGGAGGCCCGCATCGCCGCCGGCCTCCAGCACCCCAACATCATCACCGTCTACGACTGGGGGGTCGACGGCTCGGCCTACCTCGTCACCGAGTACCTCGCCGGCGGCAGCCTTCGCAGCATCCTCGACAGCGGCCGGATCCTGTCGCACTCGCAGGCCCTCGTCGTCGGCCTCGACGTGTGCCGGGCGCTCGACCATGCCCACCAGATGGGCGTCGTCCACCGCGACCTCAAGCCCGCCAACCTGCTGTTCAGCCAGGACGGCCACCTCAAGGTCTCCGACTTCGGCCTGGCGAGTGCGCTGGCCGAGACCTCACGCACCGACATCTTCGTGGAGGGCATCGTCGGGACCGCCCGCTTCGCCTCGCCCGAACAGGCCAAGGGCCAGCCGCTGGACGGACGCTCCGACGTCTACGCCCTGGCGCTCGTGCTGGTCGAGTCGGTGACCGGACATCTGCCGTTCGTCGAGGACACGCTGGTCGGCACGCTGCGGGCCCGTCGCCGCCGGGACGTGCCCGTGCCCGCGTCGATGGGACCGCTCGGCCCCGCCGTGGTCCAGGCCGGAGTGGCCGACCCGAACCACCGACCCACCGCCGCCGAGTTCGGACGGCTGCTCCTCGACGCATCCCCCGGGCTGTCGCGCCCCGAGCCGCTCCCGCTGGTCGGCCCCGGAGAGATCGGTGCCGCCCCGTTGTCGGGCGAGGTCCCGGTCGTCCCCAAGACGAAGGCACCCACGGAACCCAGGCCGGAGAAGGTCGTCGGCCCGAACCGGCGTGCCCCGTGGGCGCTGGTGGCTGCCCTGATGGCCGTCGGCGCGATTCTGGGCGGCGCCGCACTCTGGCAGGAGAGCCAGGAGACGACCGCCCGGGTGCCGCTCCTCGTTGGCGCCGACGAGGGCGACGCCGCCGTCAGGATCGTGGAGGCCGGCTGGCTGGTCGAGCCCCGCTACGAACGCCGGGACGGCACCCGGGAGGGCCAGGTGCTCGCCACCGATCCCGCCTTCGGCGCCGAACTCGAGGAAGGCGGCACCGTCGTGCTCGTGGTCTCGCTCGGCTCCACCCGGGTCGCCGTGCCGACCGGCCTCGTCGGGCTGAGCCTCCCGGAGGCCACCCGCCTGCTCGAAGCCGCCGACCTGACCGCCGGCACGGTCGCCGAGGTCCACGACGACGAGGTCGATGTGGGGATCGTGCTCCAGGTCGCCGCCGTCGCCGCCGAAATGCCGCGGGGTACCGGTGTCGATCTGATCGTCTCCGCCGGTGCTGCACCACGGATCGTGCCGGTCGGCCTCGTCGAAGGCGCTGCCGACGAGGCCGTGTCCGCCCTGACCGCCCTCGGCCTCGAGCCGACGCTCGTGGAGGCGCACGACGAGTTCATCGAGGCAGGCGCCGTCGTGTCCCTCGACCCGGCGCCCGACGAGGAGGTGCCGTTCGGGTCGAGCATCGAGGTCACCGTGTCGATCGGCCCGATGCCGCGCCCGGTCCCCGATGTCGTGGGCCGGGAACTGGCCGCAGCCGAGGCCCGCCTGGCCGCCGCCGGCTTCCGCGTCATCGAGGTGGAGGGCCTTGCAGACGACCGGGAGGGCGGCACGATCGCCGCCCAGACGCCGGCTGCGGGTGAGGATGCCTCACCGGCGGAACGGGTGGTCCTGGTACTCGAAGGTGCCGAACCGCAGGAGGAACAGGAGACCTCGGCCGACACGGAGTGAGCGTTCCCGCCCGGCCCTACCCTTCGTGCCGTGACCACGACCCCGCGCCTCACCCGTGACGACGTCGCCCACGTGGCGGACCTCGCACGCCTGACGCTGACCGACGACGAACTCGACGCCTTCACCGGCCAGTTGGCCGACGTCCTCGACCACGCAGCCGACCTCGAGGCACTCGACCTCGACGACGTGCCGCCGATGGCCAACCCCCTGCCCCTGGTCAACGTCCTGCGCCCCGACGTCCCCGTGCCGGCTGGAGATGCCGAAGGGGCCGCCGACTTCCACGCCGAGGTCCTCGCCGCCGCCCCCTCGGTCGAGGACGAGCGGTTCCGGGTCCCACCGGTCCTCGGGGAGTCGCCGTGAGCGCCCGGGCGATCGCCACCGCCGTCCGGGCCGGCGAACGCAGCGCCCGCTCCGTCGTCGAGGAGCACCTGGCCGCCATCGACAGCGGCGAAGGCGAGATCCACGCCTTCAACCTGGTGCTGGCCGACGAGGCCCTCGTCAGGGCCGACGACCTCGACCGCCGCATCGCGAACGGCGAGGACCCCGGCCCCCTGGCCGGCGTGCCGGTCGCCCTCAAGGACAACCTCTGCACCCGCGGCATCGACACAACCTGCGGCTCGAGGATCCTCGAGGGCTGGCGCCCGCCCTACGACGCCACCGTCGTCGAACGCCTCGCCGCCGCCGGCGCCGTCGCCATCGGCAAGACCAACCTCGACGAGTTCGCCATGGGCAGCTCGACCGAGAACTCCGCCTTCGGTCCCACCCGCAACCCGCTCGACACCAGCCGGGTGCCCGGCGGTTCCTCCGGTGGTTCGGCGGCCGCCGTGGCCGCAGGCTTCGCCCCGCTTGCACTCGGCAGCGACACCGGCGGCTCGATCCGCCAACCGGCCGCCCTCTGCGGCACGGTCGGCGTCAAGCCCACCTACGGCCGGGTCTCCCGCTACGGGCTCGTGGCCTTCGGTTCGAGCCTCGACCAGATCGGCCCGTTCGCCGCAACCGTCGAGGACGCGGCGCTGCTGCTCGAGGTCATCGGCGGCCATGACCCCCTCGACTCGACCTCGATCCCCGAGGCGTCACCCGACCTGCTCGCCGTCCTCGGACGAGGCGTCGAGGGACTGCGCATCGGCATCATCTCGGAACTGATGGGCGGACCGGACCGGGCGGCGAGCGTCGAGGGCATCGCCGACGACGTCCGGGCCCGGGTCGAACAGGCCGCCGAGGCGCTGGCCGCCGCCGGCGCCACCGTCGAGCACGCCTCCGTGCCCTCGACGATCTACGGCCTGTCCGCCTACTACCTGATCGCCCCGGCCGAGGCCTCGTCGAACCTGGCCCGCTTCGACGGCGTCCGATTCGGCCTACGGGTCGATGCCGACACCGCCCCCGAGATGAACACCGCCACCCGCACCGCCGGCTTCGGCGACGAGGTGAAGCGCCGCATCATGCTCGGCACCTATGCCCTGTCGGCCGGCTACTACGACGCCTACTACGGCAAGTCCCAGAAGGTCCGCACCCTGATCCAGCGGGACTTCGCAAGGGCCTACGAGTCGTTCGACCTGCTGCTGTCGCCGACCGCCCCGACCACGGCGTTCCCCCTCGGCGACAAGACCGGCGACCCGATGCTGATGTACCTCAACGACGTCTGCACGATCCCGTCGAACCTGGCGGGCCATCCGTCCATGTCGGTCCCGTTCGGGTCGGGCGACGACGGCATGCCCGTCGGCGTGCAGATCCTGGCGCCCGCCCTCGCCGAGGCCACCATGTTCCGGGCAGCGGCCGTGCTGGAAGGGTCGGCGCCATGAGCAACCAGGCCCTGATCCCGGGCTGGGAGGTCGTGATCGGCCTCGAGGTCCACGCCGAGCTGGCGACCGTCACGAAGATGTTCTCGTCGGCGCTGAACCAGTTCGGCGGCAAGCCCAACACCAATATCGACCCCGTCTCGCTGGGCCTGCCCGGCTCGCTGCCGGTGCTCAACGAAAAAGCCGTCGAGCTGGCCATCCGGGTCGGCCTCGCCCTCGACTGCGTGATCCAGCGGTCGGTGTTCGCCCGCAAGAACTACTTCTACCCGGACATGCCGAAGGACTTCCAGATCTCGCAGTACGACCTCCCGATCAACGGCGAGGGCAGCCTCGAACTGCCCGACGGGCGCCGCATCGGCATCGAACGGGCACACCTCGAGGAGGACACCGGCAAGTCCACCCACGTGGGCGGCGGCGGACGCATCCACGAGGCCGGCCACTCCCTCATCGACTACAACCGGGCCGGCGTGCCGCTCATCGAGATCGTCAGTGCCCCCGACATGCGCGGCGCCGAGGAAGCACGGGCGTACGTGTCCGAGCTGCGGGCCATCCTCGTCGCCATCGGTGCCTCCGACGGGAAGATGGAGGAGGGGTCGATGCGGGTCGACTGCAACGTCTCGGTGCGCCGCGATGGCACCACCGAGCTCGGCACCCGCTGCGAGGTCAAGAACATCAACTCGCTGCGGTCCATGGGCCGGGCCATCGAGTACGAGGCCCGCCGACAGGTGGACCTCATCGAATCGGGTGAACGGGTCGAGCAGCAGACCCGCCACTGGAACGAGGACGACGGACGCACCCACAAGTTGCGCTCGAAAGAAGAGGCCTACGACTACCGCTATTTCCCCGAGCCCGACCTCGTGCCCGTCGAGCCCTCCGACGAGTGGATCGCCGAGATCCGCGCCGCCCTGCCGATGCTGCCCCGCGAGCGCCGCCGACGCCTCGCCGATGCCGCCGGCGTCGAGCCGTCGGCCACCGCCCTCACCGTCGAGCGGGGCATGGACGACCTGGCGGTTGACACGATCGCCGCCGGGGCCGATGCTGCGCGGGTGCTGGTCCACGTCGAGAACAACCTCGCCGACGGTGTCGGTGAGTTGACCGCCGCCTCGTTCGCAGCGCTCGTGGCCATGGAGACCGGCGGCGACCTCACCGCCACCCAGGCCAAGACCGTGCTCGCCGACCTCGCCGCCTCCGGCGGCGACCCCGCCGCACACGCCGCCGACCACGGCTTCGAGGCCATGGACACCTCCGAGCTCGAGGCACTGGTCGACCGGCTCATCGCCGAACACCCCGAGGTCTGGGCCGGGTTCGTGGGCGGCGACGACAAGGAACGCAGGAAGAAGGCCGGCTTCTTCGTCGGGCAGGTCATGCGGGCCACCCAGGGCAACGCCGATGGCCGCATCGTCAACGAACTGCTGGCCCGACGCGCCACGGAACAGGGAGCCTGACCATGGCACTCGAACTCGACCGGTACCCGGACATCGGCTACGAGGTCGACCTGCCGGTGTCCGCCGACCCCGACGAGTTGCGGCTGCTGCGCAAGTGGGAGGTCGCCATCGGCTACCGCATCTTCTCGGCGATGCGCTGGGGCCAGTTGGGCGAGGGCCACATCACCGCCCGCGACCCCGAGCGGCTCGACCACTTCTGGGTGCTCGCCCACGGCATCCCGTTCTGGGCGGCCACGATCGACAACCTCTCGCTGGTCGGCCCCGACGGCTCGGTCGTCGAAGGCGCCACGACCGGCGGCATCAACTACGCCGCCCACAACATCCACTGGCCGATCCTCGACGCCCGCCCCGACCTGGTCTCGGCGGCGCACACCCACACGCCGTTCGGCACGCCGTGGTCGGCCAACGTGGCGCCGTTCCAGGCGATCTCCCAGGAATCGTGCGTGTTCGTCTACGACCAGTCGATCTACCGGGGCGACGACCTCGAGGTCGCCACCATCGGCGGCGGCCACGCCATCGCCGAGGCCATGGGCGCCACCCGGCTGTGCATCCTGCGCAACCACGGGCTCCTGACCGGCGGTGCATCGCCCGGCGAGGCCGTCGGGCTTTTCGTCATGGCCGAACGGGTCGCCGAGGTGCACGTCAAGGCCGCCGACCCGCAACCCATCACGGACGACGCCGCCAAGGCCGTCGCCACGACCCTTGGCTGCGACACCATCGGCTGGCGGGTCTTCCAGTGGCTGGACCGCGACCTCGTCCCCGACCCCTCGGTGGTCCTGGGCTAGCGCCGCCGCTCCCACCCGCTCAGGATCCGGCGCCCACGACCTGCCAGCGGTCGCTGCGGAAGCGGGCTCCAAGGCTCAGCCCCCGGACGACCATGAAGGCCCAGATGCCGGCCCACAGCGGGCCGATCCCGAGGTCGGCCAGCCGGGTCGCCACCATCACCGGCACCGCCACGGCCGCAGCGCCGGCCATCGCCCACGCCAGGAACCGCTGGTCGCCGGCGCTGATGAGGATGCCGTCGAAGGCGAACGCCACGCCCGACAGCGGCGCCATGAGCCCCACGTGCAGCAGCAGGAAGCCCGCCAGGGCGACCACGGCCTCGTCATTCGAGAACACCTGGCCCAGCACCCCGTGCGAGGCGACGATCGCTGTGCCGGTCACGGCACCGATGGCGATCGACCAGCCGACGACGCGCCTTCCCACCGCCCGGGCACCATCCGGGTCGTTGGCACCGAGCAGGTTGCCGACCATGGCCTGGGCGGCGATGGCCACGGCGTCCATCGACAGCGCCAGCACCATCCAGACCTGGAACGCCACCTGGTGGGCGGCCACGTCCACGTCGCCGATTCGGGTCGCCGCCGCAGTGGCGACGAGGAACGTGCCGGTCAGCGAGAGGTTGCGGACCATGAGCTCGGCGCTCACACCGAGCATGCGTCCGATGACCCGCAGGTCGGGTGCCAACGACACGTCGAGGCGACGGACCCCGCGGCCGATCCAGGCCAGGTAGCAGGCGGCGCCCAGCCACTGGGCCACGACCGTGGCGGCCGCCGATGCCCCGATGGCCCGGTCGAACCCGTAGATGAGGACCACCTCGAGCACGAGGTTCAGCAGCGCCGTGCCCGCCGCCACCCACAGCGGCCGGACCGTGTCCTTGACACCGCGGAGGTAGCCGACCCCGGCCAGCATCATCAGCATCGCCGGGGCACCCAGCAGGCTGATCCTGAAATAGGTGGCCGCATGGGACAGGACCTCGCCGTCGGCGCCCAACAGGCGCAGCAGGGGACCGGAGCATGCAGCGCCGACCACCGCCAGGACGACGCCGAGCGCCAGCGCCAGCCAGAGGCCCTGCACCGCCTGGTGGGCGGCCCGACGGTCCTCGCCGGCGCCGGTCAGCCGGGCGACCGCCGCCGTCGTGCCGTAGGCGAGGAAGATGCACAGCCCGTACCCGAACAGCAGCGCCGCCGAGGCGACCGCCAGGCCGCCCAACTCGGCGGTGCCCAGGTGCCCGACCACCGCCGTGTCGGTGAGTACGTAGAGCGGCTCCGCCAGCAGCGCCCCCAGCGCCGGGACCGCCAGTCGCAGCAGTTCTCGATCGACCGGGCGCACGGCCTGATCGTAGATCCCGCCGATGCCACGGACCCTGTCCGCCTCTACGCTTCACGACCATGAGTGACTCCACCGACCTGCCGGCCTCGCCCACCATGAAACCCCGCTCGCACGAGGTCACCGACGGCGCCAACCGCGCCCCCGCCCGGGCCATGCTGCGCGCCGTCGGCATGACCGAGGACGACTTCGGCAAGTCCCAGGTCGGCGTCGCCTCGTCCTGGAACGAGGTCACCCCCTGCAACCTGCCGCTCGCCGCGCTCGCCAGGCGCTGCAAGGAGGGCGTCACCGCCGCCGGCGGCTTCCCGATGGAGTTCAACACCATCGCCGTCAGCGACGGCATCTCGATGGGTCACGAGGGCATGCGAGCCAGCCTCGTCAGCCGCGAGATCATCGCCGACTCGGTCGAGGCCGTCATGCACGCCGAACGGTTCGACGCCTTCGTCAGCTTCGCCGGCTGCGACAAGTCGCTGCCCGGGATGCTCATGGCCGCCGCCCGCATCGACCTGCCTTCGGTCTTCGTCTATGGCGGGTCGATCATGCCGGGTGAGCACGCCGGGCAGAAGCTCGACCTGGTCAGCGTGTTCGAGGCCGTCGGCGCCCACGCCGTTGGCAGTATCGACGATGCCGAACTGCTCGCCATCGAGCGTGCCGCATGCCCCACCATCGGCAGCTGCGCCGGCATGTTCACCGCCAACACCATGGCCGCCGTGGGCGAGGCCATCGGCATGTCGCTGCCGGGCTCGGCCTCGGCCGCAGCCATCGACGGCCGCAGAGCCGACACCGCCTACGCCAGCGGCACCGCCGTCATGCAGCTGCTCCGTGAGGACATCCGGCCCCGCCAGATCATGACCAAGGCGGCCTTCGAGAACGCCATCGCCGTGGTCATGGCGCTGGGGGGCTCCACCAACGCCGTGCTGCACCTGCTGGCGATCGCCTTCGAGGCCGACGTGGCGCTCGAACTCGACGACTTCAACAAGGTCGCAGCCCGGGTGCCGCACCTCGCCGACACCAAGCCCCACGGCAACTACCACATGGTCGACATCGACCGGATCGGCGGGGTGCCGGTCGTGATGCAGATGCTCCTCGACGAGGGCCTCTTCCACGGAGACGAGGTCACCGTCACCGGCCGAACCGTCGCCGAGAACCTGGCGCTGCTCGATCCACCAGCCCCCGACGGCGAGGTCATCCACGCCTTCGACGATCCCATCCACGACGTCGGCGGCATCGCCGTGCTCACCGGCTCACTGGCCCCACTGGGTGCCGTCGTCAAGGTGGCCGGCCTCGACGTCGACCACTTCGACGGCCGGGCCCGCGTGTTCGACGGCGAGGACGCCGCCATGGCCGCCGTGCTCGGCGAACAGATCCAGGCAGGCGACATCGTCGTCATCCGCTACGAGGGACCCAAGGGCGGCCCCGGCATGCGCGAGATGCTCGCCATCACCGGTGCCATGAAGGGCGCAGGCCGAGGTGGCGACGCGGCGCTCATCACCGACGGACGCTTCTCCGGCGGCACCCACGGCTTCTGCGTCGGCCACGTCGCCCCCGAGGCCGTCGACGGCGGCCCCATCGCCCTCATCGCCGAGGGCGACCGCATCATCATCGACGTGCGGGCCCACACCATCGACCTGATGGTCGGCGACGCCGAGTTGGCCGAGCGTCGCGCCAACCTCAAGCCCTTCGAGCCCCGTTACACGTCCGGCTTCCTCGCCAAGTACGCCGCTCTGGCCCAGGGCGCCGACCAGGGCGCCGTCACCAAGGCGTAGAGGGGGAGACGACGCCCTGCCCGGGACACCGGGGGCAAGGTTGTCGCCCGTGCACGGTCCGGCGATACTTGTGGGCCATGACCACGGCGCACGAGGTACGGGTACTGCGGTAGGCACCGGACCCACCGTCCGCGTGCCACCGACCTCCCGCTGCGGGAGGTTGTTCGCTTTTTCGGCACTGTCGCCGATCCGCCCGATTCGCCCGACTCCCCCCAACCACCTTCAGCAGGACACATGACGACCACACCCATGGACGGCGGCCAGGCGCTGATCAGGGCCCTCGAGAACGAGGGCGTCGACCTGCTGTTCGGGCTGCCCGGCGGGGCGATCCTCCCGGTCTACGACCCGCTCATCGGCTCGTCGATCCGCCACGTCCTGGTCCGCCACGAGCAGGGCGCCGGCCACATGGCATCCGGCTACGCACACGCCACCGGCAGGCCCGGGGTCGTCATGGTCACCAGCGGCCCCGGGGCCACCAACGTCGTCACCGCCCTGTGCGACGCCCATCTCGACTCCGTGCCGATGGTGTGCATCACCGGCCAGGTCCCGCTGGGGGCCATCGGAACCGACGCCTTCCAGGAGTGCGACACGACCGGCATCACCCAGTCGATCACCAAGCACAAC
>CAJXIS010000035.1 GCA_913054115.1 uncultured Acidimicrobiaceae bacterium
GATATCCGGTATTAGCCCGAGTTTCCTCGGGTTATTCCAGTCTTCGGGGCAGGTTTCTCACGTGTTACTCACCCGTTCGCCACTCAGTCATGTGACCCGAAGGTCGACTGCGTTCGACTTGCATGTGTTAAGCCCGCCGCCAGCGTTCGTCCTGAGCCAGGATCAAACTCTCCGTCAAAATCTCAGTCGCCGACTGCCGAAGCAGTCGCCAACGTCGAAATCAGTGTTCCGACACCACCCGAAGGTGATGCCGGCACGAGCTTGACATCGGATCGGGACCGAAGTCCCATCCGCTTGGCATCAGGTCAGGGGTCGCCGTCCCGTCAAATGACGGTTCGACGCCCTTGTCCATTTGCATTTTGAATTGTCAGGGTCTGGCCAGTGGTGACTCGTGATCACCGGTGGCCAGCCCGCACTGGCATTCATCGTCCTCTATTCCGTTTTCAAGGAGCACCTGGCGGCTCTGGGCCACCTGGCACACGCTTCCCGTGGGAAGGCGTTGGTACCCTCTGGCGCCCCAATCGAAGGGATCCGTGTCGGATCCCATCGTGGAGGCACCTAGCCACGCTACGGCCCGATGACCCGAAGGCCAAGGGGTGCGGCGCGACTGGGAACGCTAGCGGTGGGACGCGGCACCACCAACCTGCGAAATCCCTGTTTCTTCGGAAGTTTCGGTGACCTGCGTCTCGGCGGGCCAGGCGAGACTCAACCCACGACCAGCAGGTGGCGGGAGCGACGGCCCTTCTGCAGCAGGACGTAACGGCCGCCGACCGGTCCGTCCACCGGAAGGCGGACAGCCTCACCATCCTGACGCGCTCCGTTGACGGAGACTCCGCCGCCACCGATGGTGCGCCGGGCGTCTCCCCGGGAACTGCACAGGCCACTCACCACCAGAGCGTCCACCAGCGACTCGTCGCCCTCGAGGTCGGCGGCGGCGACCGTCGTCTCGGGCACGATGCCCCGCAGGGCATCGAGCACCTCGAGCGTGGGAGTCGATCCTCCGAAGAGCCCCTCGGCCGCGAGGCGTGCCCGGACAGTGGCGTCCTCGCCGTGGACGAGGGTGCAGACCTCGTCGGCGAGGCGCTGCTGGGCGAGGCGCTGCTCCGGGCGCGCCGCGTGGTCGGCCATCACGGCTGCCACCTCGTCGACATCGACCAGGGTCAACCGGAGGAGGCACTGCTCCACATCGCGATCGTCGACATTGCGGAAGTACTGGTGCATCTCGTAGGGCAACGTGCGGACCGGATCGAGCCAGACGGATCCTTCGGCGGTCTTGCCGAACTTCACCCCATCGGAGCGGGTGAGCAGCGGCAGGGTCAACCCGTGGGCCGACGCCCCCGCCCGCCGGCGGATGAGGTCGATGCCTGCGGTGATGTTGCCCCACTGGTCCGAGCCCCCGACCTGCATCTCGCAGCCGTACCGCTCGTACAACTCGAAGAAGTCGTTGGCCTGCAGGAGCATGTAGCTGAACTCCGTGAACGAGATGCCCTGGTCGCTCGCCAGGCGGCTCCGCACCGACTCCTTGGCCAGCATCGTGCCGACCGTGACGTGCTTCCCGACGTGGCGCAGGAAATCCAGGAGCCCGACATCGGCGGTCCACTCCCGATTGTCGACCAGCATCGCAGCAGGGCCCTCGAGGTGCGGGTCGCCCTCGAAGCGCAGCAGGGACCGCAACTGACCGGACACGGCCTCGACGTTGGCATCGAGGGTCTCCTGGTCGAGCAGGTTGCGTTCCTCGGAGCGGCCGCTGGGATCGCCCACCATGCCCGTGGCCCCACCCGCAAGGGCGACCACCCGATGGCCGGCGTCCTGGAAGCGTCGCAGGAGGAGGAGCGGCGTGAGGTGGCCGATGTGCAGGCTGTCGGCCGTCGGGTCGAAGCCGCAGTAGAGGGTGATCGGACCCTCGTCCAGCCGTGCCCGGAGGGCGTCGCCGTCGGTGCAGTCCTGGACGAGGCCGCGGACCGCGAGGTCGTCGAGGATCTCAGCGCCGTTCATCTCCCCACCCTGACCGCTGGAAGCATTCGATACCAACCTTTTGTCCTCTGAACCGTCGCGAACCGACACACCTTCCGGCCGGCACGCGGCCAGACTGTGCACGTGCACCAGCATGTCACCCATCAGAGCATTGCCCGTGCACTCGTTCGGCGGTTCGCGGCAGTCCTTGTCGCCCTCTCGATGATCGCCACGGGCTGCTATTCGTACGAGACCCGCACCTTCGAGATCACGATCCCCGAAACGGCCGAGTCGTCGGTCGTCGTCGCCGGGGACGGCACCCTCATCACCACCCTGGTAGCTCCCCAGAACCGCACGAGCGCCCGTCGCCTCGACGAGATCCCCCTCCTCGCCCGCAACGCCGTCATCGCCATCGAGGACGAGCGCTTCTACCAGCACGACGGAGTCGACCTCAAGGCCATCATCCGTGCCGCCCGCACGAACTTCGAGGCAGGAGGCATCAGCCAGGGTGGTTCGACCATCACCCAGCAGTACGTCAAGTTGGCGATCATCGAGAACACCGAGAAGACCGCCTCCCGGAAACTCGAGGAGATCTGGTACGCACTGCGGCTCGAGGACCAGTACAGCAAGGACTTCATCCTCCTGCAGTACCTCAACACCGTGTACTTCGGCCACGGTGCCTACGGCATCAAGGCAGCCGCCCAGACCTACTTCAACAAGGGCGTGATGGACCTGGCCGTGAACGAGGCCGCCTTGCTCGCCGGACTCATCCAGGCGCCCAGCCGCTTCAACCCACTGCGCAACTACGCCGCCAGCCTCCGTCGCAGCCACCTCGTCCTGAACCGCATGCTCGCCAACGACTTCATCACCGAGGAGGAGTTCGCCGACGCCAGGGCCAATCCCCCGCAACTCGAGGAGTACTCCAGCAGACTCGACACCCGTTATCCGGCCGGCCACTTCGTGGAAGAGGTTCGCCGCTGGTTTCTCGACAACGAAGCCTTCGGGGTCAGCCGTGCACAGCGTGAACAGCTGCTGTTCGAGGGTGGCCTGCGCATCGAGACCACCATCGACCTCGGCCTTCAGGCGGCTGCCGAAGCCGCCGTCGAGAGGTACCTGCCGGCCGGTCAGGGAAACCCCGATGCCTCGGTCGTCGTGATGGACCCCCAGAACGGCCACATCCTCGCCATGGTCGGGGGACGGGACTTCTTCGACGACGACGACGACGCCAAGGTCAACCTGGCGGTCGGCAACGGCCGTCAGGTGGGTTCCTCGATGAAGCCCATCGGCCTGGCCGCTGCGTTGGAGGCGGGTTGGAATGTCACGTCCACGTACGCAGCACCGAACGTGATCGAGTTCGACATCCCCGGAGCGACCGAGGAGAACAGCGTCTGGCGGGTCAGCGGCGGTGCCACCGGGCACAGCCTCCCCGAGGTGGCCGAGGGTGAGGAGTTACCAGATCCCGAGTGGGTGACGCTGGTCGAGGCCACCCGGCGTTCGATCAACACCGTCTTCGCCCAACTGTCGATGGCCATGGGCGCCCAACGGGTCGTCGGCATGAGCCGGCGCCTCGGCATCGAATCGCCCGTCGAGGAGGTCAACTCGAACATCCTCGGCACGTCGGACGCCACCCTGCTCGACATGACCACCGCCTACAGCACCTTCGCCAACCGGGGCGTCCTCAACCCTCCCGCCTATGTCACCCGCGTCGTCAACGCCGACGGCACCACGCTGTGGCGTTGGAAGCGCGAACAGACCCGGGTGCTGGATCCCCGGCTCACCGACCAGCTGACCTGGGTGCTCGAGGGCGTCCTGACCGGAGGCACCGGTCAGCGGGCAAGGCTCGAGGACCGCACGGCCGCCGGCAAGACCGGGACCACCCAGAACTACGCCGATGCACTCTTCCTCGGCTACACGCCACAACGGGCGGCCGGCGTCTGGGTCGGTTACCCGGCCGGCCAGATCCCGATGGTGCCGCCGACCACCGACCGCAAGGTATTCGGCGGCACCTACCCGGCGCTGATCTGGAAGGACGTCATGGAGGTCGCGCACTTCGGCCTCGCGGCGGAGCCATTCGCCACACCACCGCCGTCTTCGACCACGACCACCACCCAGCCTCCAGCACAGGCCATCGCCACGCCGGTCCTCGTCGGCCTGACCATGGATGAGGCCCAGGTGCTCCTCGAGGCGACCGCCGGAGCCCCGACGCGCCTGGCGGACGGCAGCGAGATGCCAGGGCTCTCCCCGATCCACATCACCAAGGTGATCGAGATTCCCACCACCGACAGCGAGCCGGGAATCATCCTCGGCCAGTCGCCCGATGTGGGCTCGACGATCCTGCCCGCGGGGTCGATGGTCGTGGAGGTCGCCGTTCTGCCACCGCCGATTCCCGTCCCGCAGGTGGTCGGGCTCGGTGTCGGCGAAGCCGGCACCCGGCTCGCCGAGTCGATCCTCGGCTACGAGATCACCGAGGTCGCCAATCCGGACGACCCAGCGACGCCCCCGGAAACCGTCTGGCACCAGAATCCGGCGCCGGGCACCGAGGTCCCTGAGGGGTCGGTCGTGGTCCTCCAGGTCACGCCTCCCGCTCCCCCGGAACCGGATCCCGAGCCGGCTCCCGACCCCATACCCGATGCAGGCGACGTGCCCGCTTCCGACACCCCGGAGGGTGGCTGACCATGACGTCCATCGGCACAACCGGAAAGCCGCACGCACTGCTCTCCCGGGTCGCCGCACTCACCCTCATCCTGGCCCTGATCGTGTTCTGGTACTGGGCCTTCGTGCTCTACGAGGCGCCGGGCAATCCCGATCGCCTCCAGGACCGCTCCTGGGTCGCCGCAGCCGAACAGCGGTGCTCCCGCATGGTCGCCGCTGTCGACGAACTCCCAGCCGCTGCGAAATCCCTCTCGCCGGCCCATCGGGCCGACGTCCTCGACGAGGCGACGCAACTGGTCGACCGACTCGTCGCCGACCTCCGGGTCCTTCCCGGAGGCACCGACGACGATCTCGTCCTGGTGGGCGGATGGCTCGGCGACTGGGACATCTACCTCTCCGACCGTCGCGTCCACGCCGAGCGACTGCGCACCGAAGGCGACGTCCGGCCCTACCTCACCGCTCTACCCTCGGGGGCCGGCAGCCACGTCGAGCGCATGAACGGCTTCGCCAGGGTCAACGACATGGAGAACTGCCTCGACCCCGGGGACCTCTAGGAAACGCCGCCCTCCATCGACCGCTCGAGGAGCGTCAGCCGCTCGAGGGCCCTGTCCGCCAGCCGGAGGAGCCCCCGGTCGGCACCCAGTTCCTCCAGTTCGTGTCGGTGCACCCAGCACAGCGCCTCGGACTCGTGGTTTCCCACGGCCACCGCACCAGGGGGTGCCACGACCAGATAGCGCACGTCGTGGTGTTCGTGGGCATCCTCGGCCGGCGGGTCGACCACGTGCACGTCGAGGTCGACCGGAGGCTCGCAGACCCGAAGGCCGGCGATCCCCGTCTCCTCGATGGCCTCGCGGAGGGCCACTCGAGCCAGGTCGCCGTCGCCGTCGGCATGGCCACCCGGCTGGAGCCATCGCTGCAACTTGGTGTGGAAGAGGACCAGTATCCGCCGGTCCGAAGGGTCCACGACGAGGGCCGATCCGGTTAGGTGACCGGGCCGACAGCTGCGAAGCAGGGCGTCCTCGTGCCGATCGACCATGGCGAGGACGCGGGTCCGCTCGGGCCCAGGCGGACCGCTCGACACCTGCCCACGCGGGTCGATGCCGACGCGCTCCGCCAGCTCGTCGATGCCGAGCAGGAGGTTCACGCGCTCAGGTGGGCACGGACCTCGTCCGGCGGTGGGATCGGCCGGTGCTCGCCGATCGTCACGCCGACGTAGGTCACGGTTGCCGTGAGCACGGGACGGTCCCCCACCCGGAAGTCGAACTCGGCGTCGAAGGAGGTGTTCCCCCATCGGACCACCTGCGTGGACACGTCGAGCACATCGCCCATGCCGGCCGACCCGTGCCATTCGAGCGAGGCCGTCTTGAGCATGATCTCCCAGTTCAGAACCTCGAACCGCGGCATCAGCTCCCGCAGCCAGGTGTCGAAGACGTCGTCGATGTAGGCCAGGTAGTGGGCGTTGTACACGACGCCCTGCTGGTCGACCTCGCCATAGCGGACCCGGACCTGTGCGTGGTAGGCCACCTAACTTCCGATCCTGGCGGCCTGGGCGGCAAGCCGGTCGGTGAACCGCCGCCGCTGTTCGGCCACCGGCACGGGGCCGGCCCCACCCGGCGTGGTCCGCCGCCGCACCGCGTTGCCCGGCGCCAGGAGTGCCACAGCCTCGGGGCCGAGGCGTTCGTCGGCGGCGACGAGGTCGGCCAGGGAACCATCACCGGCGAGCGCCGTGCGGACGTGGCCGCCGACGACGGCATGGGCCTCCCGGAACGGCATGCCGGCGGCGACGAGGAACTCGGCGAGGTCGACGGCGGCCGCATAGGGGCTGTCCGCCGACTCGGCCATCCGGTCGGTGTCGAATCCGAGCGTGGCCATCATGCCGTCGAGGGCCAGCAGCGTCAGCCGTACCGTGTCGCAGGAGTCGAACAACGGCTCCTTATCCTCCTGCAGGTCCTTGTTGTAGGCCAGCGGCAGCCCCTTGAGCGACGCCAGGAGACCGGTGAGGTTGCCGATCAGGCGGCCGGCCTTGCCCCTGGCCAGCTCGGCGACGTCGGGGTTCTTCTTCTGCGGCAGCATCGACGAGCCGGTGGAGAATGCGTCGTCGAGGGCGACGAAGCCGAACTCGTCGGTCGACCAGAGGACGATCTCCTCGCCGAGCCGCGAGAGGTGGACGCCGAGCAGGGCCAGGGCGAAGAGCGCCTCGACGACGAAGTCCCGGTCGGACACAGCATCGAGTGAGTTCTCGAACCGGGAGGCGAATCCGAGGTCCTCGGCCACCCCGTCGGGGTCGAGCGGCAGCGACGAACCGGCGAGCGCCCCTGCGCCGAGCGGCGACACGTCGGCCCGGTCCCTGGCGTCGAGCAACCGGTCGACGTCCCGGGACAGCGCCCAGCCGTGGGCCAGGAGGTGGTGGGCCAGCAGGACCGGCTGTGCCTGCTGGAGGTGGGTGTAGCCGGGCAGGTAGGCCTCGTCGGCGTCGTCGGCCCGTGCTGCCAGCGTCGCCTGCAGTCGCCCGACGAGCCCCGCCAGTTCGGTCATCTCCCGTCGGACCCACAGCCGCAGGTCGGTGGCGACCTGGTCGTTTCTGCTCCGACCGGTGTGGAGCCGGGCACCTGCGTCGCCGGCGAGTTCGGTGACCCGCCGCTCGACCGCCGTGTGGATGTCCTCGTCCGAGTCCACGAAGACGAACGTGCCGTCGGCCATCTCGGACTCGACGGCATCGAGGGCGACCAGCACGGCATCTGCGTCGTCGGCTTCGAGCAGGCCGACACGTGCCAGCATCCGGACGTGCGCCCGCGAGCCGGCGATGTCCTCCCGGAACATCCGCTGGTCGAAACCGAGGCTGTCGTTGAGTGCCTGGAGGGCCTCGGCGGGGCCTTCGGCGAACCGTCCGTGCCAGAGCGTGGCCATGACCCGGTTCCTAGGCCCTGGCGGCCCGCCGGGCCACCGTCCGGAGCCGCAGGGCGTTGAGCCGGATGAATCCCTCGGCGTCCGCCTGGTTGTAGGCGCCCTCGTCCTCTTCGAACGTGGCGATCGCCTCGTCGAACAGGGTGTCCTCGGACTCCCGGCCGACGACCTCGACGTTGCCCTTGTAGAGCCGGATCCGCACCCGTCCGTTCACGAAGGCCTGGCTGTGGTCGATCGCCACCTGGAGCATCTCGCGCTCCGGGCTGAACCAGTAGCCGTTGTAGATGATCTCGGCGTAGCGGGGCATGAGCTCGTCCTTGAGGTGGGCAACGCCCCGGTCGAGGGTGATCGACTCGATGGCCCGATGCGCCTTGAGCATGATCGTGCCGCCCGGCGTCTCGTAGGCGCCCCGCGACTTCATGCCGACGTACCGGTTCTCGACGATGTCGGTCCGTCCGACGCCGTTGGCGCCGCCCACCCGGTTGAGGTGGGCCAGCACCGTTGCCGGCGACATCGGCCTGCCGTCGATCGCCACGATGTCGCCCCCCTCGTAGGTCAGGTCCAGGTAGGTGGCCTCGTCGGGGGCCAGCTCGGGGCTGACCGTCCAGCGCCACATCTCGGTGGCGGGTTCGTTCCACGGGTCTTCGAGGGGTCCGCCCTCGTAGGAGATGTGGAGCAGGTTGGCGTCCATCGAATAGGGCGACTTGGTGCCCCGCTTCATCTCGACCGGGATGCCGTGCTGCTCGGCGTAGTCGAGGAGGCTCTGGCGCGACCCCAGGTCCCACTCCCGCCAGGGGGCGATGATCCGGATGTCGGGGTTCAGGGCATAGGCGCCGAGCTCGAACCGGACCTGGTCGTTGCCCTTGCCGGTTGCGCCGTGGCTGATGGCGTCGGCGCCGGTCTCGGCAGCGATCTCGACGAGCCGCTTGGCGATCAGGGGCCGTGCGATCGAGGTGCCGAGCAGGTACTCGCCCTCGTAGACGGCATTGGCCCGGAACATCGGGAACACGTAGTCCCTGACGAACTCCTCCCGGAGGTCCTCGACGTGGATCTCGGACACGCCCATGGCCTCGGCCTTCGCCCGAGCCGGCTCGAGCTCTTCGCCCTGGCCGAGGTCGGCCGTGAAGGTCACGACCTCACAGCCGTAGACCTCCTCCAGCCACCGCAGGATGATCGAGGTGTCGAGCCCGCCCGAATAGGCGAGCACCACCTTGTCGACGCCTTCCACGCCCTGGCTCTTGTCACTCACGTCCTGGTTCCGTTCTCTGCGCTGTCATCACGAAGGTTCCGCTCACAGGCCGGCGAGCGACCGCAGGGTAGCGGCGAGCCGCCTACCGCTCGTTCCCTCGACGGCGAGGACGAAGATCGTGTCGTCGCCTGCGACCGTGCCGAGGATCTCGTCGTGTGCGGAGCGGTCGATCGCCGAGGCGACAACGTGCGCCGAGCCCGGCGGCGTCCGCAGGACCACGAGGTTGCCCGAAGACACCACCTCGGCCACCCATTCGCCCATGACCCGCCGGAGATGGTTCTCGGGAGCCACCTGGTCGGCCGGGTGTTCGGGGATCGCATAGACGCTCCTGCCACCGGGCAACCGGACCTTGACGGCGCCGAGGTCGCCGAGGTCGCGGGAGACCGTCGCCTGCGTCGCTTCGATTCCGGCCTCTGCAAGCAGGTCCACGAGCTGTGCCTGGCTGGGGACCGGTCCTTCGACCAGCAGCCTGGCAATCCGGTGCTGTCGTTGTGTCTTGCTCATGGGTTGCCCCCGTTCTCGTCGTGCACGGCCTCGCCCAGCAACCAGGCCAGCAGCCCCCTGGCGGCGTGCATCCGGTTCTCGGCCTGCTGCCACACCCGGCTGGCGGGTCCGTCGACGGCGCCGCTCGAGACCTCCTCGCCCCGGTGGACCGGCAGGCAGTGCAGGAACAGCGCCTGGGCGCCGGCAGCATCGAGGAGCCGCTCGTCGACCTGATAGCCCTCGAAGTCGAGGAGTCGCTGGGCACTCTCGCCCTCCTGGCCCATCGAGGTCCAGACGTCGGTGTAGACGATGTCGGTGCCCTCGACGGCCTCCTCCGGCCGGTCGAACCCGGCCACGACCACGCCGGCGGCTGCCAGCCGGTCGGTATCGACCTCCCCGGGCCGATAGCCGGGCGGGCCGGTGAACCGGACCTCCATGCCGAGCATGCCGGCCGCCAGGGCCAGCGACCGGAAGACGTTGTTGGCGTCACCGACGTACGTAACGCTCCGGCCGGCCAGGTCGCCCAGGAGTTGCCGCATGGTCAGGACGTCGGCCAGGGCCTGCAGGGGGTGTGCGGCGTCGGAGAGCATGTTGACGACGGGCACCAGGTCGAGGGCCGCCATCCGCTCCACGGTCGTGTGGGCGAACACCCTGGCGCCGATGGCGCCGTGGAAGCACGCAAGTGTCCTGGCGATGTCCTCGACCGACTCCCGGGCGTCGAGGCCGACCTCGGAGCCCTGGATGTACATCGGGTGTCCGCCGAGTTGGACCACCGCCATCTCCATCGAGTTGCGGGTGCGGGCCGACGGCTTCTCGAACAGCAGCGCCATGCCCCGACCGGCGAGCACCTGCGGCGGTGCCGGGTCGGCGGCGAGGTCGAGCACCCTGCCGAGTTCTCCGGGGGTCAGGTCGTCGACTTCGAGCAGGTGCCTCATGCTGTCGCCTCCACGTCTCCGGGCCCTGTCGAGGCGCCGGAGAGCACACCACCCAGGATCGCCACGCCCTCGGCCAGTTCATCGTCGGTCACGGTCAGTGGCGGTGCCAACCGCAGGGCGGTCGGCGTGATGCCGTTGACCACCAGGCCGGCGTCGAGGCACGCCCTGGCCACGTCTGCGCCGGTCCGGCCGTCGAGGACGCCTGGGTCCAGTTCGGCCGCCAGCAGCAGGCCGAGGCCCCGGACGGCGGTGACGCCTGGCAGTGCCGCGAGGAGGCTGGTGAGGGTCGCTCCCCTCGCCGCAGCACAGGCCGGGGCGTCGATCTCCTCCATCACCCGGAGTACCTCCCGGGCAGCCGATGCGGCCAGGGGCTGTCCCCCGAAGGTGGAACCGTGGTCGCCAGGCGCAAACGCCGCAGCCACATCCGCAGTGGCCCAGACGGCGCCGATCGGGACGCCGTTGCCGAGGGCCTTGGCGACCGTGACGATGTCGGGCCGGATGCCGGCGTGGTGGAAGCCGAACCACCGGCCGGTGCGCCCGAGCCCGGTCTGGACCTCGTCGAGGATCAGCAGGATGCCCCGCTCGTCGCAGAGCCGCCGGATGCCGACGAGGAAGTCGACGTCGGCCGGGTTGACCCCTCCCTCGCCCTGGAGCGATTCGAGCAGGATCGCCCCGACGGATGGGTCGAGGACGGCCTCGAAGGCGTCGAGGTCGTTCCATGCGGCGTGGCGGAACCCCTCGGGCAGCGGTTGGAAGGGCTCGTGCTTCTCTGGTTGGCCGGTGGCCGCCAGCGTGGCGAGGGTCCGGCCGTGGAACGATCGGAAGGCCGACACCACGACATGGCGTCCCCGGCCCTGGTGCTTCCTGGCCAGCTTCATGGCGGCCTCGTTGGCCTCGGCCCCCGAGTTCTGGAACAGGACCCGGCCCGGCGTCGCCTCGCCGGTC
>CAJXIS010000036.1 GCA_913054115.1 uncultured Acidimicrobiaceae bacterium
ACACCCGCCGCTCTGGGTGGCCTGCGGAAACCCTCCCACCTTCGCCAAGGCCGGCTCGATGGGCATCGGCGCCATCGCCTTCAACTTCGAGCCGATCCACAACCTCAAGGGCCGTGTCGAGTCCTACAAGGAGGCCATCCAGGACCCGACCGACCAGATCGGCCAGTTCAAGAACGACAACGTGATGATGACCAACTCGTGCATCTGCCTCGAGGACCGCGACGAGGCCCGCGCCGTCGCCATGGCGAAGGGCCGTGGCTACCTCGTCACGATGGTCAACATGTACCACGACACGATGCCCAAGTCCCCCGACGCCATCATCTGGCCGAACCCGCCGAGGGACCCGGGCTGGACCGACGAGCTCCTCGACATGGCGATCGAGGGCGGCTACATGCTCTGCGGCAACCCCGAGGAGGTCTGCGAGCAGCTCGTCCGCTACCAGGAGGTCGGCTGCGACCAGGTCGTGTTCGGCCTCCCGGTCGAGGGCCTCAGCCACGATCAGCACCTCGAGATGATCGAGCTGTTCGGCGACCACGTGATCCCCGAGTACGACCGGGACCGCACCCACTCGACCGACCACTACCGGGCCACCGCCGAGCGCCACTTCCCCGACTTCCAGTACCCCGTCCCCGAGGGCATCAACGTCGAGGTCCTGCCCACGACGGCGCTGCTGCCACTGGCTTAGGGAACTCGAACCCCGTGCCAAGGGACAGCACCGCAACCAGGGCGCTCCTGCTCACCGAAGCCGAGCGGCTGTTCGCCGAACAGGGCGTCTGGCAGGCGGGCGTCGGTGAGATCGTCGCCGCCGCCGGCCAACGCAACGCCTCGGCGCTGACCTACCACTTCGGGTCCCGGGAGGGCGTCCTCGACCGGATCCTCGCCGAGCACGAGGGCCCCATCGACGCCCACCGCGGCGAACTGCTCGAGTGCCTCGGCGACGAACCGCCCAACCATGCGGTTCTCGACGCCCTGGTCCGCCCCATGTCCGCCCGGCTGGCCGACGTGCGCGGTCGCCGCTACCTGCGGATCGTGGCGCAACTGGCGAGCCGGTTCCCGATGTGGCGCGAGGCCAGGGCCGGGCTCGAGCATCGGCACCTGCTGCGGGCCCTCGACCTGCTCGAACGGCGGCCGGCCCACCTGCCGGAGGCGGTGCGCCGCGAGCGGCTCGTCGCCATGATGCAGCTCATGACGTCGTCGCTGGCCGAGCGGGCTCGCCTGCTCGACGCCGGTGGCGACGCCGAACTCGGCGGTGCCGACTTCGAGGCGAACCTCACCGACATGCTGGCCGGGGTCCTCGGGGCACCCGCCACGCTGCCTGCGTAGGCGCACCGGTACCCTCCTCCGCCGTGCACGTCATCCTCGTCCGCCATGCCCGACCCGAGATCGTGGTCGACTCCCCGACCGTCGCCGACCCCGGCCTCGCTGAACTGGGCGTGTGGCAGGCGGCCCGGCTGGCCGACTGGCTGGCCTTCGAGGAGATCGACCACGTCGTCACCAGCCCGAAGCGTCGGGCCATCGAGACGGCGCAGGCCGTGTGCGACGCCCGGGGCCTCGCCAACGAGGTCGTCGACGACCTCGACGAGATCGACCGCTACTGCCATTCGTACTACCCCACCGAGATCCTCCAGACGGAGGGCAGGGCGCTGTGGGACCAGGTGGTCGCCGGCAACTTCACCGAGGTCGGATGGGACACCCCCGAGGTCTTCAACGCCCGCATCACGGCCGCATGGGACGACCTCTGCCGACGCTCACCCGGCGAACGGGTCCTCGTGTCCTGCCACGGTGGCACGGTGCGGGCGATCCTGGCCTCGGTGGCCGGCAACCAGCAGGCATCGTTCCGGACCGACTATGCGGCGATCAGCCGCGTCCAGGTGACCCTCGACGAGGACGGAACCCCGCACGCACACATCCTGTCGGTCAACGAGACCGGACACTTCGACGCCGACCGGACGACGGCAGGCGGCCCCATGCGCGGTGCGCCCGAGATGGCCTGGCCCGGCCGACGCCGGTCGATCACCACACCGCGCTAGCCGTCTCGACCCGCCCCGGGTTCAGCCCGACCCGCGCCAGCCTTGTGGAATGTCAGGGACCCGGGGGTCGGCCTCCCACGGGATGACATCGCTGGTCTCGACCATCCAGGCCAGCAGCCGGTCGCGGAGCCCCGCCGCAACGGCGGCCACGTCGTCGTCGCCCGCCCGGTCGGTGGCCAGCAGGTTCGTGGTCTCGGCGGGATCGGCCGACCGGTCGTAGAGCTCGTCCCGCTCCTCGTGCCGGTACACGTACGCCCATTCGGAGGTGCGCACGCACTCGGCCTTGCCCACGAGGTGCGGCATTTCGTGCTGGATCTCCGACTTGTGGCGGTAGATCCGCCCGGCGACCTCCATCAGGGGCTCGTCGGCGGGGTTGAACCCGCCCTCGCAGAAGGCGGCATCCCGATGGTGGACGGTCGGGTCGGCGAACAGCCCGGTGAGGCTGCGGCCGAAGTGGGTGTGGCCGGGCTCGGTCTCGGCCAACTCGAGGCAGGTCGGCAACAGGTCGACCATCTCGACCTCGCCGAACACCACCTTGTGCTCCCCCACCCCCGGGCCGGCGGCGATGAACGGGTTGCGCACGAGGCTGGGGTCGAGTCCCGACGGCCACTTCTCGACCAGCCGGTAGTCGCCAAGGTACTCGCCGTGGTCGCTGAAGCAGAAGGTGACGGTGTCGTCGCCGTGACCGGTGCGGTCAACGGCCGCCAGGAGCCGCCCGAACTGGTCGTCGACCCGGCTGACCATGCCGTAGTAGGTGGCGGCGATCTCCCGCAGGTGCTCGTCGGTGAGGTCGTTCCAGCCGTAGCGGCGCCGGTACTCGTCCATGAACCCCGGCTTTCCCAAACCGGCCTCGACCGCGATCGGAGCGGGCATGTCGGCCCGGTCGTGCATCGAGAACCAGGGCTCCTCGACAATGAACGGCGGGTGCGGTGCCAGCAGCGGCACCCACATCGCCCACGGCCGGTCGTCGGTGCGCTCCTCCAGCCACCGGATCGCCGTCTGCACGGTGGCCTCGTCGCCGTCGAGGCGGGGCTCGTCGCCCTGGCTCCCGAACCAGAAGCCCCGGAAGAGCGGGTGGTCCTCGTCGACACCGAACCGCAGGTCGCCCCACCCCCAGGTGGGCTCGACGAGGTTGCCGCAGAAGTCGGTGCTGGCCTCGGTCACGCCGGGGGCGAAGACGTCGCCGCGGTTGCCGGGCATGGCCACGTCGTAGCCGGCGTCTTTCAGGTAGCGCAGCAGGTTGGGCTCCCACGGCTTGAGCAGGTGGCGGAGGGTGCGGTGGCCGGCGGTGTGCGGGTACCAGCCGGTCATGATCGACACCCGGCTGGGGCCACAGACGGAGTGCTGCGACCACGCCGAGTGGAAGCGGGTGCCCCGAAGAGCGAGGGCGTCGAAGTGGGGGGTCTGCGCCACCGGGTTCCCGAAGCAGCCTAGGGCATCCGCCCGGAGCTGGTCCGGGGTGAACAGCAGCAGGTTCGGTCGTCGCATCGGCGCCGATGGTAGGGCAGTCGACGAATCAGTTCCGGAACCGCACCAGGGACGGGTCGAGGTCGGCGATGGTGGCTGATCCCACGAGCGCCATGGTCTGCTCGACGCCTGACCGCATGAGCTCCAGCACGTGGTCGACGCCCCGTTCCCCGGCCGCCCCGAGGGCGTACATGTGGGGGCGGCCGGCCATGACGGCCGTGGCGCCGAGCGCGCAGGCCTTCACGACGTCGCTGCCGCGCCGCACGCCGCCGTCGCAGATGACCTCGATGCGGTGGCCGACGGCTTCGACGACCTCGGGCAGCAGCTCGAACGGCACGGGGGCTGTGTCGAGCTGGCGGCCGCCGTGGTTCGACAGGGCGATGGCGGCCACGCCGGCGTCGGCCGCCAGGCGGGCGTCGGCCACGGTCTGGATGCCCTTGAGCACGATCGGCCCGTCCCAGATCGACTGCAGCCACTCGAGATCGCGCCATGACAGGCCGGGGTCGAACTGGGCGGCCGAGTACTCGGCCAGCGAGACCGCATCGGCACCGTCTCCGGCATCGCTGCCGATGGCGCTCGAGAACCGGATCGGCTCGGAACGCAGCAGCCGCAGGGTCCAGCCAGGGTGGCGCATCCCGTCGAGGAAGGTTCCGGGCCCGATCTCGGGCGGCAGGGTGAAGCCCCGCCGGACATCGCGCTCGCGCCGTCCGAGCACCGCTGTATCGACGGTGAGCACGATCGCCTCGTAGCCGCTGGCCGCCGCCCGTTCGACCAGGCTGCGGATGTGGTCACGGTCGTGCCAGACGTACACCTGGAACCAGAGCCGGGCGCCGTCGCCGGCCACGGCCGCACATTCCTCGATCGACCGGGTGCCCATGGTCGAGAGCGTGAACGGCACCCCGGCCCGGCCTGCGGCTCGCACGACGGCCAGCTCGCCTTCAGGGTCGGCGATGCGGGTGAAGCCGATCGGTGCCGTGATGTACGGGAAGGCGACGGGGCGGCCTAGCAGGGTGGTCGACGGGTCGACCTCGGCCACGCCGCGCAGCACTCGGGGCCGGAACTCACAGCGTCGATAGGCCTCGACGTTGCGACCCAGGGTGATCTCGTCCTCGGCGCCACCGTCGATGTAGTCGAACACCCCGCCCGGGAGCCGCTTCTTCGCCAGGCGCCGCAGGTCGGTGACGGCTGCCGCCTGGCGCAGCCGACGGACCGTGCGGTCGCGTTCCGGGCGCCGCAGCCGAACGACCGACCGCAGCGTTCGCAGGGCTCCCATCAGCCGCCGCTCTCCTTGGAGCGCTTCTCGGCGAACAGATCCTTGCAGCGTGGGCAGATCGGGTAGCGGTCGGGGTTGCGGTCCGGGACCCAGAACTTGCCGCAGAGCGCCATGATGGGCCGACCGGTCACCGTCGACTTGACGATGTCGGACTTGCGGGCGTAGTGCGAGAACCGGTCGTGGTCACCGTCGTCGAGGAGCGGGTCGGACGGCCTCGTCTCGACGGGAGTGACGGTTTCGAGGTCGGACATGCGTCGTCCTCAGCCACCGAGGGCGTCGAGCTTGGCGACCCGGCCAACGTGGCGGCCGCCCTCGAACTCGGCGTCCAGCCAGGCCGTCACCGCCCGGACCGCGACCTCGGGGTCGATGAGGCGCTCGCCGAGGCACAGCACGTTGGCGTCGTTGTGCTGCCTGGCGAGCTGCGCTGAGACCACGTCGTGGACGGGCGCCGCCCGGATTCCGGAGACCTTGTTGGCGGCCATGGCGATGCCGAGGCCCGAGCCGCAGACGCACACGCCGAGGTCGGCGTCGCCTCCGGCCACGGCCCGGCCGACGGCCTCGCCGAAGTCCGGGTAGTCGACCCGGTCGGCCGAGTGGGCGCCGAGGTCGCTGACCTCGTGGCCGAGGTCGCGCAGGACGTCGGCGAGCTGCTGCTTGAGGGCGAAGCCGGCATGGTCGGAGCCGACGGCGATGCGCGACATGGCGCCGATGCTAACGGGGGGCGACTTCGAGCCCGGCGGCGCAAAGTGCCTCGGCGTCGATGGCGCCGACGCGCAGGATCCGGGCCGGTGGGACGGTGAGGTCGACGACGGTCGATGGAACGCCTTCGCACGAACCGCCGTCGAGGACCAGGAGGCCGCCGCCCAGGACGGCCGCCGCCTCGACTGCGGTGGACGGGCTGGGCTCGCCGGCCCGGTTGGCCGACGTGGTGGCCAGGGGACCGACCTCGGCGGCCAGCGCCCGGACCAGGTCGTGGTCGGGACAGCGCAGGCCGACCGTGGTGAGCCCTCCTGCCCCGGGACCGAGGTGGAGTTCGGCACCCGGCGTCCGGTGCACGACGATGGTCAGCGCTCCCGGCCAGAGGTCGGCGAGGGCGCCGAGGTCGGCGTCGGTGAGCGCCGATGCCTGGGCGGCGTCGGCCACGAGGACCGCCATCGGCTTGGCCTCGTCGCGACCCTTGCGCCGGAAGATGTCGGCCACTGCTGCTGCGTCGTCGACCAGTGCCGCCACCCCGTAGACGGTGTCGGTCGGAAGCACGACCGGTCGTCCGGCCCGGAGCTCGGCGGCCGCCGCGGCCACGGCACCGGCCGGGTCGGCAACGGCATCGACCACCCGGCCGGTCACGCCGGCCTCCTGGCGACGAGCGCCCGGTCGCTGCCGGCCAGGTCGGGGCGTGCCTCCACTTCGACGAGGCCCACTGCCGACGCCCGCTCCGCCAGTCGATCGACCTGTCGGGGATCGAGTTCGAGGACGAGGGAGCCGCCGGGGGCGAGCCACACGGGAGCGCCGTCGACGATGACGTCGAGGTCCTCGGTGCCGTCGTTGCCCGGCACCAGCGCAGCGTGGGGTTCCCAGTCGGCGACCTCTGGCGGCAGCGGCTCACCGGCTGCCACATACGGGGGGTTGGCGACCAGCAGGTCGAGGCGACCCCGCAGGTCGCCGGGCAGGGCGTCGAACCAGGAACCCTCCGCCAGGGACACCCGCCGGGCGGGGCGTCCGATGCCGGAAAGGTTCGCCCTTGCCACGGCGAGGGCGTCCGGGGAGCGGTCGGTGCACCAGACCCGTGCGCCGACGCGTTCGACGGCGATCGAGAACCCGATGGCGCCGGAACCGGTGCCGAGGTCGACGACGAGCGCCTCTCCGGATCGGCCGGCGACGATCCGGTCGAACTCGTCGAGGGCGTGTCCCACAACCGCCTCGGTCTCCGGCCGCGGGATCAGGACCCGTGGATCGACCATCAGGTCGAGGGTCCGGAATGACCAGTGGCCCAGCACGTACTGCAGTGGCTCACCGGAAAGGCGGCGCCGCAGAAGTTCGTCGTGGCGGGCCATGCCACGCCGGGTCACGAGATCGTCGAGGTCGAAGCCGCCGATCTCCTCGACGATCCAGCGGGCCTCCTGCGACGGGAGCCCGACCGCCCCGAGGCGCTCCGTGGATTCGGCGAGGACCTCCCGCCAGGTGATCGTGCCGGCGGTGCCCGCCTCAGCCATCGGCGAGCTGTCGGGTGCGCTCGTCGGCAAGCAGCCCGTCGGTGACCTCGTCGAGGTCGCCGGCCAGGACCCGGTCGAGCCGGTAGAGCGTGAGCCCGATGCGGTGGTCGGTGATCCGGTTCTCCTTGAAGTTGTAGGTGCGGATCTTCTCGGAGCGGCCGCCACCCCCGACCTGGTCCCTACGGGCGGCCGAGGCCTCCTGCTGCTGCCGGTCCTGTTCGATCTGGAGGAGCCGGGAGCGCAGCACCCGCAGGGCCTTGACCTTGTTCTGCAGTTGGCTCTTCTCGTCCTGCATGGCGACGACGACACCCGTGGGCAGGTGGGTGACGCGCACGGCGGAGTCGGTGGTGTTGACCGACTGCCCGCCCGGCCCTGACGCCCGGTAGACGTCGATCTGCAGGTCGTTGTCGTCGATCTGGACATCGACCTCGTCGGCCTCGGGCAGCACGATCACGGTCGCCGACGAGGTGTGGATTCGGCCCTGCGACTCGGTGACCGGCACCCGCTGCACGCGGTGCACGCCGCCCTCGTACTTGAGCCTGGTCCAGGCATCGTCGCCCCTGATCAGGAACGAGACCTCGGAGAAGCCGCCCATGTCTGATTCGCGGGCTTCGAGCGGCTCGGTCTTCCACGAATGGACCACGGCGAACGCCTGGTACATGTCGTGGAGGTCGCGGGCGAACAGGTTGGCCTCCTCGCCCCCCTCGGCTCCACGGATCTCGATGATGACGTTGCGGCCGTCGTTGGGGTCGCGAGGCAGCAGCAGGAACCGGAACCTCTCCTCGAGGTCGGCGATCGCGGCCTCGAGGTCGGTGATCTCGGCCCGGAGCTCGTCGCGGTCGTCGCCTTCGGCCTCGGCTGCCATCTCGCGTGCCACCTCGAGGTCGCCGTGTGCCTCGCGGAGTGGGCGACCGACGGAGAGGATCTCCTCGAGCTCCTTGAACCGCCGGCCCACGGACCGGAGCAGGTGCTGGTCGCCGAGCACCTCGGGGTCGGAGAGGCGCCCTCCGGCCTCGGTGTATTCGGCCTCGAGGGCCTCGACTCGCTCCAGCATGCCGGTCAGGGTAGCGGTGGGGTCCCGGCACCCTGAGGTGGATGAGGGAGAGCGCTCAGGCCCAGCTGCCCTCGATGCCGATGATCGTCGCCGGGACGGCCAGCCGGGCGACGGCCCGTTCGACCGGTGGGAGGACGTCGCGTGGAGGGACCACCACGAGTACCCGGTCGGGTTGCTCGCGCAGCACGAGGTCGGCGGTGGCGGACACCAGGTCGGCGTCGACCCCGACGGAGCAGACCACGAGCACCCGCTCGTCGTCGGGTGCGGTGCCGACCGCCGGGGCCGGAGCCGGGGCACGCAGGCCACCGCGCTCGACGGCCGGATCGACGGGCGCCAGGTCGGCGAGGCCCACGCGGCCGGGATCGGCCAGCAGGTCGTGGCGCAGCCAGCGCTCGCGGGCGAGGGTGGCCAGCGGATGGGCGCCGGCGCCCTCGCGGCGCTGGGTCCGAACCTGGTCGGCGGCAGCGGCGAGAGACTCGGCGGTCGGCTGGTCGCCGTGGAGCAGGGCCGATGCCTCGCGATCGAAGCGCCCCACGCCGGTCTCGAAGCCGGCGTCGGTGGCCCGGACCACCTCGAGGCCGAACACCTCACCGCGCCAGATGCCGTGCTCGAAGATCGGGTCGACACCGGCACCCCGGCAGAGGTCCTCGAAACCGTCCGGGACCGGAGGCGGCTCGTCGCGCGTCAACGCCGCTGCCGCATCAGCGGCCTGTGAACCGGCACCGACGACCACGCGCGCCTCGGGCGCCGGATCGAGTGCGACCGCCCGCCGGGCGGCAACCGACGCAGCATCGGCGTCGTCGAAGAAGAGCACGAGGCGGACGGCGTCGTACCGGGCAGCCAGCAGCAGGGCCTGGCCCAGCGCCCGCTCGGGGGCATCTTCGCCGGCGAGGGCGACGACCGTGCCAGCATCGACGATCGCCGCTCCCCCACCGAGGGCGACCGGGTCACCGGCGAGGGACAGACCGAGGTCCGTGGCGAGGGCGCGCAACTTGGCGCCCAGAAGGAAGGCCCGCTGCTCGGGGTCGAGGCTCACGGTCGGTTGCGTCGCAGGCGCACTGCCTGCGGCGAGGGGGTTCAGCCCTGGCGGCGCTTGCCGTAGCGGCGCTCGAAGCGCTCGACGCGGCCGGCGGTGTCGACGATCTTCATCGTGCCCGTGAAGAACGGGTGGCTGGCCGACGAGATCTCGACCTTGGCGAGCGGATACTCGTTGCCGTCGTCGAGGGTGATCGTGTCGCTGGTCTTCATGGTGGACCGGGTGAGGAACAGGGTGCCCTCGGAGGCGTCCTGAAAGACCACTTCGCGGTACGTGGGGTGGATGTCGGGCTTCATGGCGGGTCCAGTCTGCGGTTCGCGGCGGGTGTCGGCAACCCGCGGCGGAAGGTTCGGGCGTTCAGCCGAGGTTCGGGCCCTTGGCGATCTCCGCCAGGAACTCGTCGTTGTTCTTGAAGGTCCTGAGCCGGTCGATGAGCAACTCGAGGCCGGCGGCCCCGCTGTTGCCCTCGTCGCCGAGGCCGTTGAGGACCCGCCGCAGCTTCCAGACCTGATTGAGCTGCTTGCGATCGTAGAGGAGTTCCTCGTGCCGGGTCGACGAGGCGTTGACGTCGATGGCCGGGTACACGCGCCGCTCGGCGATGCGCCGGTCGAGCCGCAGCTCCATGTTGCCGGTGCCCTTGAACTCCTCGAAGATGACCTCGTCCATCCGTGAACCCGTCTCGACGAGTGCCGTGGCGAGGATGGTCAGCGAGCCGCCCTCCTCGACGTTGCGGGCCGCACCGAAGAACTTCTTGGGCGGGTAGAGGGCGCCGCTGTCGACACCACCGGACATGATCCGGCCGGTGGCGGGAGCCGCCAGGTTGTAGGCACGGGCGAGGCGGGTGATGCCGTCGAGCAGGATGACGACGTCCAGGCCGGACTCGACCATCCGCTTGGCCCGCTCGATGGTGATCTCGGCGATGCGGGTGTGCTCGTCGCTGGGACGGTCGAAGGTGGAGGCGGCCACCTCGCTGTGCATCAGCCAGCGACGCATGTCGGTGACCTCTTCCGGACGCTCGTCGACCAGCAGGACGATGAGCTTCACCTCGGGGTTGTTGACCTCGATGGACCGTGCGATCTGCTTCAGGATCGTGGTCTTGCCGGCCTTCGGCGGCGAGACGAGGAGCCCGCGTTGGCCCTTGCCAATCGGACACAGCAGGTCGACGATGCGGGCCGTCATGTTGGACGGGTCGTCGGGGGTCTCCATCTTGAGCTGCTCGTCAGGAAACAGCGGCGTGAGGTCCTCGAAGCGGGGGCGCCCCTTGGCGTCCTCGGGCTTGCCGCCGTTGACGGTGTCGATGCGCAGCAGCGCCGGGTTCTTCTCGCTGCGGTTGGCCGGCCGGGAAGCGCCGGTGAGGTGGTCGCCCTTGCGCAGCCCGAACTGGCGGGCCTGCTTGACCGACACGTAGGCATCGGCCTTCGAGGCCTTGTAGCTGCTGGTGCGGAGGAAGCCGTAGCCCTCGTCGCGCATGTCGAGGTAGCCCTCGACCTCGACGGGCTCGCCGTCCCATGTCTCTTCCGGGGCTTCCTGCTGGCCGCGACCACGGCGGCGACGTCGGCGGTTGCCGGCTTCGCCATCGTCCTGCTGGCCCTGCTGGCCCTGCTGGCCCTGCTGGCCACGGTTGCCCTGTCGGTCCCGGTTGCCCTGCTGACCCTGTCGGTCCCGGTTGCCCTGCTGACCCTGCCGGTCGGACCTGGACTCGGACCTGGACTCGGACCTGGACTCGGAGCCGGCGTCGCCGCTCTCGTCGGGCTTGTCACCCGACCCTTCGTCGGACGATGCCTCGGCATCGCCACCCTCCTCGGCAACCGCCACCTCCCATTCGGCGGGGGGCTCCTCGGCGGAGGGCTCTTCAGCGAAGGGCTCTTCAGCGGAGGGCTCTTCAGCGAAGGGCTCTTCAGCGAAGGGCTCTTCAGCG
>CAJXIS010000037.1 GCA_913054115.1 uncultured Acidimicrobiaceae bacterium
TCCCTGGCCACGCCGGCGACGGACATGGCGTCGGGCCGGTTGGGGTTGACCTCGAGGTCGTAGAGCACGTCGGCACGCAGGTCGAGCGCCTCGGCCAGTGCGGTACCCGGCGAGGACCCCCCGTCGAGGACCAGGATGCCTTCGGCGTCGTCGCCGAGGCCGATCTCGGTCGGCGAGCAGAGCATGCCGTTCGACCACTCGCCCCGGAGCTTGCGGCGGGCGATCTCCATGCCGCCGGGCATGACCGTGCCCAGCGTCGCCAGGGGCACCAGGTCGCCCACCGACATGTTGAAGGCGCCACAGCAGATCTGGAGCGCCTCGCCGTCGCCGGCATCGACATCGACGAGTTGGATCCGGTCGGCATCCGGATGGGGCCGCAGTTCGAGCACCCGGGCCACGACGATGCCGTCGAGCCCCTCGCCCAGCATCGACATCTGCTCGACCGCCAGGCCGAGGTCGCTCAACTGGTTGCCGATCAGGGAGGGGTCGCCCTCGACGGGTGCGAAGTCGCGCAGCCACGACAGCAGGACCTTCATGCCACGGCTCCCATCAGAACTGCCCCAGGAAGCGGTGGTCGTTGCGGAACAGCTCGCGCAGGTCGTCGATGCCGTGGCGCATCAGCGCCAGGCGGTCGAGGCCGAAGCCGAAGGCGAAGCCCGACCACTCCTCGGGGTCGAGCCCGCAGGAGCGCAGCACGTTGGGGTGCACCATGCCGCAGCCGCCGAGCTCCAGCCAGCTGCCGTCGGGACGGCGGATGTCGAACTCGGCGGACGGCTCGGTGAACGGGAAGTACGAGGGCCGCAGGCGCGAGGTGAACCCGGCCCCGAAATAGGCGGTGGTGAACGCCTCGAGCGTGCCTGCCAGGTCGCCGAAGGTGATGTCCCGATCGATGACCAGGCCCTCGATCTGGTGGAACACCGGCATGTGGGTGGCATCGGCCGTGTCGCTGCGGAACACCCGGCCCGGCATGATCGAGTAGATTGGCGGCTCCTGGTCCTCCATCACCCGGATCTGGACCGGCGACGTGTGGGTGCGCAGCAGCGTGCTCTGTGGCTCTCCGTACTCGACGTAGAGCGTGTCGTACATGTCGCGGGCGGGATGGCCGAGCGGGAAGTTGAGGGCGCCGAAGTTGTGCCACTCGTCCTCGATCTCGGGTCCCTCGGAGACCGTGTAGCCCATGCCGACGAACAGGTCCTCGAGCCGCTCCCAGGTCTGGGTGACGACGTGGCGGTGGCCGAGGCGACGGCCCCGGTCGAACTCTGTCAGGTCGAGGCGCTCGGCTTCGAGCACCACGGCCCGTGCCCCGGCGGCCAGAACGGAGCGCCGCTCGGCGATCAGGCGCTCGACCTCGGTTCGGACCTCGTGGACACGGCGGCCCACCACCTTGCGCTGGTCGGGCTCCATGCCGCCCAACTGGCTGCGCACGGTCGCCAGCACCGACCTCTTCCCCAGCAACTCGGCATCGACCGCCGCGAGGGCGTCGAGGTTCGCAGCGTCCGCAACAGCGGCTCCAGCAGCGGTGAGGTGTGCGTCGAGATCCAGGTCCATCAGAGGCAGTCGGCCGTTTCAACGGTCGATGCGAGGCTAGGGCAGACGACCACTCCGGAGGATGACCATTCCGGGGCAGCCGGGAAGTCGGTGGTCTGACCGCCGGTCATCGGGTGGCGAGGGCGTAGAGGAGCACGGATCCGGCGACGGCCACGTTGAGTGAATCGCCCGACCCGGTCGTCGGGATGGTCACGAGGCCGTCGCAACGGGCGAGGATGTCGTCGGCGAGGCCATGCGGCTCGTTGCCGAGCAACAGCGCCATGGGCTCGTCGTCCGGCACCTCGGTGGGTGCGATGCCGCCGTCGGACACGCTCCCCCAGCTTGTGCGGCCGGAACCCTCGATCTGGCCGAACGCCTGCCCGATGGCGTCGGTCCCCTCAAAGATGGCAAACGGGAGCCGGAACAGGGAACCGGCCGTGGCCCGGACGCACTTCGGGTTGTAGGGATCGACTCCGCCCGCGAAGACGATGCCCGAAGCGCCGAAGGCCTCGGCGGACCTGACGAGGGTGCCGGCATTGCCAGGGTCGGCGAGTTCGGCCAACACGACGAGGACGCCGTCGGTCGGCAGATCGGCAAGGGGGACGTCATGGCGGTCGACCACGGCCACGGCCGGTTGGGCCGACCTCGTCGTGGTCAACCCGTCGAAGACGTCGTCATCGACCAGGAGGCACGGGACATTCGAGCGTTTCGCAGCCGCGACGACGTCGGACGAGGCCGACGCCGACGGGACGAGGACCTGTTCGACCTCGCGTCCGGCCAACAGGGCATCGACGATGAGGGTCGGCCCCTCGACGAGGTACACGCCCTCGTCACGCCGGAACGTCCGATCGCGGGCCAGCCTGCGGACGCGGGTCAGGGCCCGGTTGCGGCCACCGACGGTTTCGGTCACCGGTCGCGTCCGGTGACGGCCGGCGACCCGCTCAGGCGGCGTCGGCCGAGCCGACGGCCGAATCGACCAGGGCGGCGAAGGCCTTCGGGTCGGTCACCGCCAGGTCGGCGAGGACCTTTCGGTCCACCTCGATGCCGGCCTCGCGCAGGCCCGACACGAAACGGCTGTAGGTCGTGCCCTGCTGACGGCAGGCGGCGTTGATGCGCTGGATCCAGAGCCGACGGAACTGGCCCTTCTTGGCCCGGCGATCGCGGAACGCATAGTTCCCCGAGTGCATGACCTGTTCGTTGGCCGCGCGGAACGAACGGCTCTTGTTGCCGTAGTAGCCCTTCGCCTCCTCGAGGATGGCGCGGTGCTTCTTTCTGGCGTGGACGGCTCGCTTGACCCTGGCCATGGCATGACTCCTTGTCGAGTGTGTCGAAATCGTGGTTGTTCGGGGGACGGTCCGACGGTGGATGCCGTGGCCGTCGGGTGTTGACGGGTGTTCGGGTGCTCAGATGCCGAGTTGCTTGCGGACGGTCTTGGCGTTCGTCGGGTGGACGTCGCTCTCCTTGTTGAGGCGCCGCTTTCGCTTCGGTGCCTTCTTTTCGAGCATGTGGTTGAGGTTGCTGTTGCGCCGCTTGAGGCGACCGGTGCCGGTCACCTTGAAGCGCTTTGCGGCGCCACGGTGGGTCTTCATCTTCGGCATGTGGGAGCTCCTTGCTTCGATCTCGTGGTTCGTGGTGGTCAGGAGGCCTCGGCGGCCTTTTCGACGGGTGTCTCGGCGGGTGTCTCGGCGGGTGTCTCGGCGGGTGTCTCGGCGGGTGTCTCGGAGGGTGTCTCAGGAGCAACGGTCGCCGCAGGAGCGACGGTCGCCGCGGGAGCGACGGTTGCCGCAGTTGCCGGCGGAGCATCGGTTGCCTCGGCAGCAGCGGCCTCGGCAGCAGCGACCTCGGCAGCGGCAGCCTTTGCCTCGGTTTCAGCCGTCACCCTGGCGACGGCCTCCTCGCGCTGGCGGCGTGTGGCCTGACCGGGCCCGAGCAGCATCGTCATGTTGCGACCCTCCTGCTTGGGGTAGGTCTCGACCCGACCGACGTGTTCGACCGCCTCAGCCACCCGGTCGAGGATGCGACGTCCCAGTTCGGGGTGTTGCATCTCACGGCCCCGGAACATGATCGTCACCTTGACCTTGCTCCCGTCGCCCAGGAACTGCTCGACCTTCTTGGTCTTGGTGACGAAGTCGCCGGGACCGATCTTGGGCCGGTACTTCATCTCCTTGACCAGGACGTGCGTGGACTTCTTGCGGGACTCCTTGGCACGTTGGGACTGTTCGTACTTGTACTTCCCGTAGTCCATGATCCGACAGACTGGCGGATCGGCCTTGTCGGCCACCTCCACGAGGTCGAGGTCGAGGTCACGTGCCATGGCGATCGCCTCAGGCAGCGGGCGGATGCCGATCTGGTCACCCTCGGGTCCGACGAGCCGCACCTCGCGTGCGCGGATGCGGTCGTTGATCCTGGGCTCCTGGTTGTCTGGCGTGACTATTGCTCGGCGCTCCTATGCGACATGCAGGTTCCTTTCCTGGTGGATATGGGATGCCCCCTTCGTACCCGGCCCGATATCGACGGGGTCGATGCCGAAAACGAAGGAGAGCGGGTGCCGGAAAGCCGACACCCGCCCGGGACAGGCGAGGCCGACGTGCGCCTCGGGCACAGGACAGGGCCTGTGTCACCGTGGATGCCTGACGGCCACCGACTGCATCGGCGGCGAAGAACCCGGCTCACCGTGGGTGGCCGGGTGGGGAGAACCCCGCTTTCCGCTCTGTTGTGGCCTCCTAGAGTACCAAGGTCGCCTCCGAGATGGAACCGGATGCGCCCACCCGCCCGTTCCCTCCCCACGATCGGATCCAAACCATGAGCAGCCTGTGGACCCCCGGCGGCGAGCACCCCGTCGATCCCATCGACCCCGTCGACCCCGAGGATGCCTCCGTCGAGGAGGCGCCCGCCGGGCAACCGTCCATCGACGACCCCCTGCCCGAGGGCCTGACCCCCGACGAGATGGAGCGTGCCGAGGCCATCGCACGTGAGATGGCGGCGGTCCAGGAGCAGCTCGCCGGCACGCCTGCCGAGATCGTCGTGTCGAACCACCTCATGGGGCTGTTCGAACTGGCGGCCATCCACCTCTCACAACAGCCTCCCAACCTTGCCCAGGCGGCTCTCGCCATCGACGCCCTGGGTGCCGTGGTCGACCGCCTGCAGGGGCGCCTGGGCGAAAGCGAGGCAACGCTACGCGACGCCCTCAACCAGATCCGGCTCACCTACGTCAGTGTCCAACAGGCGGCGGAAGCTTCCGAGAACGGCACCGGGGACGACGGCGACGACGCCGACTGAGCCCCGCTAGGACGCCGGCCGGAGGTCGGACGCCTCCCAGCGGCCGGCACGCCCGGGCACCAGCGAAAAGGCCACGATCGCCCCCACGGCAACGGAACGCGTGCCGTCGGCCACCGCCGAGCAGTGGAACGGCCACCGGGCGTCGCCGTCGTCGGCGACCTCGCCGAGGCCCGACGAGTCGTCGAAGGCGAGCACCCTCCCCGATCGACGCACGCCGAGCGGAATCGGCATCAGTGGACGATCTTGGACAGCGGCAGCTCGAGGATGTCCGTGGCGCCGACGTCCTTGAGCGCCGGGATCAGCACGTTGATCTCGGACTTTGCCACGACCGTCTCGACGGCGTAGCCCGACCCGCCGAACAACTCGTTGACGGTGGGCGACTTCATGGAGGGGATGAGCTCGATGACCCGGTCGAGTCCCTCGAGGGGCACGTTCATCTTCACGAGGACCTTGCCCCGGGCCTCGAGGGCGCCCTGCAGCAGCGTGAGGAGCTGCTCCATGGCGTGGCGCTTCTCGGGATCGGCGTAGGCGACGGGACTGGCTATGAGCTCCGTGTAGCTGGTGAGGATCGTGTCGATCACCTTGAGGCCCGCTGCCCGAAGGGCCCGGCCGGTCTCGGTGATGTCGACCACGACGTCGACGATGTCGGGCACCTTGGCCTCGGTGGCACCGTACGAGAGCCGGATGTCGGCCTCGACGCCCTGCTCGACGAAGTAGCGGCGGGTCAGTTCCGGGTATTCGCTCGACACCCGGACGCCGTCCGGCAGATCGGCCACCGAGCCGTACGGCGAGTCGCCGGGTACGGCGACGACGATTTGAACGGGTCGGGCCGTCGCCTTCGAATAGTGGAGCTCACCGAGCGAGACGACATCGCTGCTCGTCTCCTCGATACAGTCCCGACCGGTGATGCCGAGATCGAACAGGCCGTCGGCCACGTAGGTCGGAATCTCCTGGGGGCGCAGGATCCGGACGTCGTCGACCCGGGGGTCGTCGATGGTCGCCCGGTAGTCGACCGAGGAGCTGCGGCCCACGGTCAGGTCGGCGGCCTCGAACAGTTCGAGGGTCGCCTTCTCGAGGGACCCCTTGGGAAGCACCAGTTTCAGCACGGGTCGAACCTACCGGGCGGCGTGGGCGCTGCCCCATGGGTTTTCGCGGTGCCTGGCGCCTCAGGAGCCGTCGAGCACCAGGTCGAGACGCAGGTCGTCGCCGAGTGCGACCACCGAGGCGAACCGCCCCCGCCGCAGCTCGGCCATGGTGGGGGCGCCCGGTCCGGCCAGCAGCGGTCGCCCGTCGTCGCCTCCGAGCAGGGCCGGAGCCAGGTACACGACGTAGCGGTCCACGAGTCCGGCCCGATGGAATCTTCCGGCCACGTCGGCACCGCCCTCGACCAGCAGTTGGAGCACACCCTCTGCGCCCAATCGGTCCAGCAGGTCCTCGAGCGGCCCCTCGTGGGTCTCGGCCGGCTGGACCCTCGCATCGCCGGCCACCGATCCCAACACGATGCGGCGTGGATCAACGACCGGCCCACCCCGGGACGACGACCAGTCGCGCACGGTCAGGGCGGGATCGTCGAGCCGGACCGTGCCCGCCCCCACACACACGGCATCGCTCTCGGCACGCAGCCTGTGGACGTCGGCGCGCGCCTCGGCTCCGGTGATCCAGGCGCTCGACCCGTCCGGGGCGGCGATGCGGCCATCGAGCGTGGCGGCCAGCTTGAGGACCACATAGGGGCGGCGGGTCCGGCGCTGGTGCAGGTAGGCCGCCAACTGCTCGGCGACCTCGGCCGCTGCGACGCCCTCGAGGACATCGATGCCGTCCTTCCGCAGGCGCGCTGTCCCCCGGCCGCTGACCTCGGGGTCCGGGTCGGTCACACCCACCACGACACGAGCGATGCCTGCACCGAGTATCGCCTCGGTGCATGGTCCGGTGCGGCCCTGGTGGTCGCAGGGTTCGAGCGTCGTGTAGAGGGTCGCACCCCGTGCGGATGCGCCGGCGTCGGCCAGTGCGTTGATCTCGGCATGGGGCCCACCCGGCGGACCCGTGGCGCCCGTCCCGACGACGACCCCGTCGGCGACGACGACGGCGCCCACCCATGGGTTCGGCGACGTGGCATGGCGCACGCTGGCTGCCGCTGCGACCGCCTGCAGCATGAGGTCGTGGTCTGCGGAGCTGCTCACAGGATCAGTGGCCCGGGTGGGGGTCGGCGTTGTCGACGAGGAGCCGCACGGCGTGGGGCACCACGTCGATGACCGCCTCGAGGCACTCGACACAACCACTGCTGGACCCCGGCGTGTTGAGCACGAGGGTGGTCCCGACGGTGCCGGCCGCTCCCCGGGAGAGGCGCCCCAGGGGGTTGACGAGCCGCATCGCCTCGGCGAGGCCGGGCGCCTCACGGTCGAGCACCGCCCGGGTGCCCTCCGGCGTGAGGTCCCTCGGCCCGAATCCCGTCCCGCCGGTCGTCACGATCAGGCCGTGGAAGCCGTCGGCCATGCGGGCGACGGTCGAGGCGACCGGCTCGACGCCGTCTGCGCACACGGCCCGTTCCACGACGGCCCAGCCCTCCTCGGCCATGCGGGCCTCGAGGGCGGCCCCTGAGCGGTCGTCGCGGGTCCCGTGGATGACCCCATCAGACACGGTGAGGACCTTGGCCGCCATCGTCTCCGGTGCCGGCCCGTCGGACGCGTTCATGGAGCGAGGGTACCGGAGCGGCTTCGAACGCCCGGTTCCCGACGAGTAGCGTGCCCGCCATGGGCGTCGACGAGTTGGCCGGCTTTTCGATCGACGAGTTCTCACACGGTGGCGTGAGCCGGACCGTCCTGCGCACCGGCGAGGGACCTGCGGTCATCGTGATGACCGAGATGCCGGGGATCACGCCCCGGGTCGCCGATTTCGGCAGACGGGTCGCCGAGATCGGTTGCACGGCCGTACTTCCCTCGCTGTTCGGCACGACCGGACGCAAGCCGTCGTTCGGCTATCTCCTGTCGAGCCTGACCAGGGGATGCATCTCCCGGGAGTTCACGTCGCTCCTTCGCCGCCGGACCTCGCCGGTCACCGACTGGCTCCGTGCGCTCGCCGCCTACGAGCACGGCCGATGTGGGGGCCCGGGCGTCGGCGCCGTCGGCATGTGTTTCACGGGTGGGTTCGCCCTGGGGATGATGCTCGACGAGCGGCTCATCGCCCCCGTCCTCAGCCAACCCTCGTTGCCGCTCCCCCTCGGCAAGCGCCGACGTCGCGATCTCGGCATCTCCGACCGTGACCTCGACGTGGCAAGGAAACGGGTCGACGACGGCGTCTGCGTCCTCGGCCTGCGGTTCGCCCTCGACTCGATGTCTCCCGTCGAACGCTTCGAACGCCTCCGGGAAGAGTTCGGCGACGGCTTCATCGGCATCGAGATCGACAACACGCCGGGCAACGCCCACCGCATCGGTCCCCGTGCCCACTCGGTGCTGACGGAGGACCTGGTCGACGAGCCGGGCCATCCGACCCGCGACGCCCTCGATGCCGTCCTCGGGCACCTGGCCACCAGCCTCCTCCCCGACTGAGCCGAGTTCGGGCCATCAGGCCAGGCGGTACCGGAAGACAGCCATGCCCTCGCTGTCGAGGTCCTGCGGGAGCAGGAGGCCTCCGGAGCCGTGCGGACGCCAGGGACCCCCGGGGGCGTCCGGAAGCAGGTCGGCGACGGCCCGGATGCGTTCGTCGACCCCCGTCGTCTCGGCAGCGGTGACGGTGCACACGCTGTAGAGCAACTGCCCACCGGGCCGTACCAACGGGAGCGCTGCCTCCAGCAGGCGCACCTGCAGGTCCGCCAGGCGCTCGACATCGTCGGGACCGGAGCGCCAGCGGGCGTCCGCCCGACGCCGCAGGACCCCGAGTCCCGAGCACGGTGCGTCGACCAGCACCCGGTCGAAGGACGCCTCACGGAACGGGGGACGACAGCCGTCGGCCTGGACGAGCCGGCAGTCGACCTCAAGGCGTTCGGCATTCGACCCCACGAGTCCCAGGCGGGACCATCGCAGGTCGACCGCCACCACCCGGGCTCCCGACCCCGCCATCGCCGTGGCCTTGCCGCCGGGGGCTGCACACAGGTCGAGGATGCGTTCGTCTGGGGCCAGTCCCTCGACGGCGAGTCGGGCCACGAGTTGGGAGACCCGGTCCTGGTGGTAGCCGTCGGCCCTGACCACGGCAGGCGCGGCCGTGTTCATCGCCGCCAGCGCACGGAGCGCCTCATGTTCACCGAGGTCGGTGACGAGACGATCGACGATCCAGTCCGGGTAGCTCAGTTCGGTGGCCGGCGAGGGCCACTCGGGATCGTGGTCGGCCAGTCGTCGCAGCACGGCGTTGCAGAGGCCACGCGCCCGCTTCGGGGCGGTATCGACGGTTGCGGAGACCGCTGCGTGGGCGGGCACGCCACCCCACCGGAGCTGGTAGGTCCCCAGCCGCAGGACGCGGCGCACGACCGGTTCGACGTCGTCGTGCAGAAAGCGGTCGATCAGGTGGTCGCAGGCCCGTCGCATCCGCGTCGTGCCGTACACCAGGTCGGTACAGAAGGCCCGGTCCCGACGGTCCATGCCCGAGCGGTCCAGGGCTGCGCCGAGCGCCAGGTTGGCGTAGGCCCCGTCCTCGTCGATGCGTCGCAGCACCTCCAGGGCGAGACGACGGGGGTCGGAGGCTGCCTTCACCCCATGCACTCGCCGGGTTCCGGACGGGCACCCGACAGCCATGCGGCGGCCGGCATGCGCCGACGGTCACGGGGCTGGACCTCGAGCAGCCTGAGCCCGCCGTCGCCGGTCGCCACGACATCGCCCAGGAGCGTCCCGGCGCCGGCCGGGGAACCGTGGTCGACCACCGATGCGTCCCACACCTTGAGGCGCTCGCCACGGAAGGTGGCCCAGGCACCTCCGATGCGGACGATCCTGGCGAGGTCGGCGGCCGGGCGATCCCATACCAGTCGACGGTCGGCCGACTCGATCCGATGCGCGTAGGTCGTCGGTCCCACCTGTGGTGCGACCGGTCCCAGCCCAGCGTGCAGGGTGTCGACGAGCAGGGAGCTTCCCGCCGCCACCAGGCGATCGCGCAGCATGTCGGCGCTGTCGCCGCCGACCTCGAGCACCTCGCGGGCGTAGATGCCGCCCGTGTCGAGACCCTCCTCCACGGCCATGACACACACGCCGGTCTGCTCGTCGCCGGCGAGGATCGCCCGTTCGACGGGCGCCGCACCCCGCCATCTCGGCAACAGCGAGAAGTGGAGGTTCACCATCGGCAGGACGGCGAGGAGGTCCACAGGGATCAGACGGCCGAATGCCACCACGACGCCGAGATCGGCCCCACGGCCAGCGACCGCATCGAGGTCGTGGGAGACCGGCAGGCCGAGTTCCTCGGCCGCTGCCTTCACCGCAGTCGGGGTCCGTTCGTTGCCACGGCCGCGTCGGCGGTCCTCGCCGGTCACGACCAGGGCGATGTCGAAGCCGGCAGCATGCAGCGCCACGAGGGGTGGCACGGCAGCCGCCGGCGTGCCCAGGTACACCAGCCGACGAGGTTGCACCGGGGGCGGTGCGATCAGAACAATCGCAGGCCTCCGCCGGCCGGTTCCGGCATGCTGGCAGTGAGGGTGCGTTCGCGGAGGAACCGCTGCGCCTCACGTCGTTGGTCCTCATCGAGGTGGTCGACGATGAGGACGCCGTCGAGGTGGTCGAGTTCGTGCTGGAACAGCCGTGCCTCGAGTTCATCGGCCTCGATCGAGACCTCGTTGCCGTCGAGGTCGATGCCGACCAGGTGGATCAGCTTGGGGCGCACGATCTCGAAGGTGAGGTCGGGCACGGAGAGGCAGCCCTCGTCGAACGACCACTCCCCGTCGGACTCCACGATCTCGGGGTTGACGATCACCCCGCCGGCCTCGCCATGGTCGTAGACGAAGAACCGTTGCTGCACGCCCACCTGTGGGGCGGCCAGTCCGATGCCTGCAGCCTCATACATCGTCTCGAACATCTCGTCACACAGGCGGGCGAGGGCACCGTCGACGTCGGTCACATCGTTCGCCCGCGTCCGTAGGACGGGGTCGCCGATCATCCGAATCTCGCGGGCTGCCACGACAGCAAGGCTACCGTCGGGGTCGTGGAGGACTGGAACGACGACGCGCTCCCTGGATCGGGT
>CAJXIS010000038.1 GCA_913054115.1 uncultured Acidimicrobiaceae bacterium
GGCCGGCGAGTGGACGCACCCCTACGACCGGGAGACCGCCGCCTATCCCCTGCCCGAGCTGCGTGCCGACAAGTACTGGCCGCCGGTCGGACGCGTCGACAACGCCCACGGCGACAAGAACCTGATCTGCTCCTGCCCCGACATCAGCGAGTACGCGTAGGCGGCGCCGGACTCACTGCGGAAACGAGCCGACCGGTACGGTCGGCGGCATGGCCACCCAGATCCAAGAGGCGAAATCGACTGACACCGGAAACGACGACGACGATGCCGCTTTCCGGGAGCGGGTCCGCGCAGTGCTCGCGGCGAACTGCTCACGTGCCGGTGAGCGCCCCGGGACCATCGGCGACGACGACCCGGAGGGTGTCGCCACCGCAAAGGCCTTCCAGGCGTCGCTGGTCGATGCCGGGCTGGCCGGGCTGACCTTCCCGACCGAGTACGGCGGAGCGGGCCTCACGACACGGCACCTGGAGCTGTTCAACCAGGAGGTCCATGGCTGGTACCTGCCCAACATGCCCCTGTCGATCTCCCACGGCATGTGCCTCCCCATGCTGAACCAGTTCGGCACGCCGGAGCAGAAGGCCCGCTTCATGCCCGACAACATCAGCGGGGCCACCATCTGGTGCCAGATGTTCTCCGAACCGGGCGCCGGCTCCGATGTGGCCGGGCTGTCCACCCGGGCGACACGGGACGGCGACGAGTGGATCATCGAGGGCCAGAAGGTGTGGACCTCGGGCGCCCACTACTGCGACTACGGCATCCTCGTGGCCCGCACCGATTCCTCGCAGCCCAAGCACAAGGGCCTGACCATGTTCATCGTCGACATGCGGCAGGAGGGCGTCGAGGTGCGGCCGTTGCGCCAGATCTCCGGCGGCAGCGGCTTCAACGAGGTCTTCTTCACCGAGGCCAGGGTGCCTGTCGACTGGCAGCTGGGTGACCTCGGCCAGGGCTGGAACCTGGCGATCTCGATGCTGATGTTCGAACGGGTCTCGATCGGCGCCGGGGGCGGGAGCGGCCTCAACGCCGACCGGTCTCCGGGGCTCATCCAGGCGGCCAGGGCGCTGGGGCACGGCGACGACCCCGTCCTCCGGCAGGGGCTCGCCGACCTGTGGATCCGCGAGCAGATCAAGGGCTACATCGGCCAGCGCATCCGGACTGCCGTGGCTGCCGGTCGTGTGCCGGGGCCGGAGGGCTCCCTCGCCAAGCTGAACGGCTCCCTCCTCTCCCGCCGGGTGCGCGATGTCTCGCTGGCGATCGCCGGGACCGCTGCGCAGGCCTGGGACGCCGACGACGCCCAGGGCGACCGCTGGGCAATGGGCTGCCTCTCGACCGCCGGCATCAGCATCGCCGGGGGCACCGACGAGGTGCAGCGCAACATCATCGGCGAACGGGTCCTCGGACTGCCCAAGGAGCCCGACCCGTACAAGGGCGCCGCCTGGGAAGAAATCCCCCGCAGTTGAGGGTTCCGTGTTCATCGACCTGACCGACGAGCAGAAGGCCCTCCGGGCCGAGTTGCGCGACTACTTCACGGACCTGATGACCGACGAGGTCCGGGACCGGATCGCGTCCGCCGAGTTCGCCGAGAACCTCGAGTACAAAGAGCTCATCCGCCAGATCGGTCGGGACGGCTGGCTCGGTGTGGGCTGGCCAGTCGAATACGGCGGCAAGGGGTTCACGCCGGTCGAGCAGTACATCTTCTTCGACGAGTCGCAGGCCGCCGGCTGCCCGATCCCCTTCCTGACCACCAACACCGTCGGGCCGACCATCCGCCGCTACGGCACCGACGAACAGAAGGACCGGTTCCTCACCCGGGTGCTCGCCGGCGACGTCCATTTCTCGATCGGCTATTCCGAGCCCGACGCCGGCACCGATCTGGCCGCACTGCGCACCCGGGCCGTCCGCGACGGCGACGAGTGGGTCATCAACGGTCAGAAGCTGTTCACCAGCCTCGCCTACAACGCCGACTACGTGTGGCTGGCGGCCCGCACCGACCCGGACGCCCCAGGCCACAAGGGCATCACGATGTTCCTGGTCGACACCACCGACCCCGGGTTCTCGATCCAGCCGTTCGTGACCTTCGGCCAGACGCACACCACGGCCACCTTCTACGACGACGTCCGGGTCCCCGACTCGATGCGTGTCGGCGAGGTGAACGGCGGCTGGGGTCTCATCACCAACCAGCTCAACCATGAACGGGTGTCGCTGTTTCCCGCCGCACGCCTGACGCGCATCACCGACGACGCCATCGCCTGGGCCCGCTCCACGCATCTCGCCGACGGCCGCCGGGTCATCGACCAGGAATGGGTGCAGGTCAAGCTGGCCGAGGGCCGGGCCCTGGCCCGCCACCTCGACCTCCTCAACTGGTACGTGGCCAACGAGAACACCCACGGCCGCATGAACCCCGCCGACTCTTCGTCGGTCAAGGTGCACGGTTCCGAGAGCATGCACCGGATCTACACGCTCCTCACGGAGGTGATCGGGGCCACCGGACACCTCAGGGAGGGCTCGCCGGGTGCCGAGCTCTCGGCCGGCATCGAGTCCGCCTACCGCTCGGTCTGGGTCATGACCTTCGGTGGTGGCACCAACGAGATCCAGCGCGACATCATCGGCGTGGCCGGGCTCGGCCTGCCCCGCGAGAAGCGCCGCAGGGGCTGAGGGGCGCACCATGGACTTCACGCTCGACGAGGCCCAGCAGGCCGTTGCCGACCTGGCCGACCAGATCATGGGCGACCGCCTCGACATGGAGCGTCTCCTCGCCATCGAGGAGGCGCTGGATCGTCCTTCAGGGAGCCGTGGCGCCTGGTTCGACGCCGACCTCTGGGCCTCGCTGGCGACGGCCGGTCTCGTCGGCATCGCCCTCGGCGAGGACGTGGGCGGCGGGGGCCTCGACGCCGTGGCCCTGGCGGTCCTGCTGCGGGCGCAGGGCAACCACGTGGCGCCGCTGCCGCTGCTCCCCCACGGGGTCGCCTCCCTCGCCGTGGACCAGTTCGGGAACGACCGGCAGCGCCAGCGCCTCCTGCCCGGGTGTGCCGACGGCAGCCACATCCTCACCGTCGCCGTCCAGGAGTACCTCGACGACCGGATCCGGGAGCCGGGGGCCCGGGTCGTCGACGGCTCACTCCACGGCACCAAGATCGTCGTCGAGGCCGCCGACCTGGCTGGACATGCCGTGGTCACGGCCACCGGGGACGACGGTCCGGGCCTCTTCCTCGTCGACCTCTCGAGCGGCGGCATCGACATAGGGCGCACCGAGGGCCGATCGACCCGCCTCGAGCCCGTCTGGCAACTGGACTTCGACGGCACACCGGCCGAACCGCTCGGGGGCGCCGACGCCGCACCGGTCGACTGGCTGGTCGACCACCTGCTGATGGCGATCTGCGCCACGCAGCTGGGGGTGACCGAGCGGGCACTCCGGTTGACCGCCGAGTACACCAGCGAGCGGGAACAGTTCGGCCGTCCGCTCGCCACCTTCCAGGCCGTGACCCAGCGACTGGCCGACCAGTTCGTCAACGTGGGCGGCATCCGCCTGGCGACCCTCTCCGCAGCCTGGCGCCTGGCGCAGGGGCTCGACGCCCGTGAGGACCTCCTCATCGCCAAGTGGTGGGCGTCGGAGCGGGCCACAGAGGTCGCCCACGCCACCCAGCACTGCCACGGCGGCATGGGCGTCGCCAAGGACTACCCCCTGCACCGCTACACGCTGTGGAACAAGCACCTCACCACCTCGCTGGGCGCAGGCACCCAGTCGCTACGCGCCCTCGGCAGCCTGCTGGCTGAGGCCTGACCACCCGTGGCCCACCACGACCTCCTGATCATCGGTGCGGGTTCCGGCAACTCGGTCATCGGCCCGGAACTCGACGACTGGGACATCGCCATCGCCGAGCCATGGGTGTTCGGCGGCACCTGCCTCAACCGGGGTTGTATCCCCTCCAAGATGCTGGTCCACGCAGCCGACCTGGCACTCGCCGCCCGGCATGCTCCGGCACTCGGCGTGCACACCACCTTCGATGGCGTGGACTGGCCGGCCATCCGGGACCGCATCTTCGGACGCATCGACCCCATCGCCGAGTCGGGGCTGGAATACCGGCACAGCCTCGACCACGTCACCGTCTACGAGTCCGAGGCCCGCTTCACCGGGGACCGCACCTTCGACGTCGCAGGAGCCCCGGTCAGCGCCGACCGGGTCGTGCTGGCCGCCGGCGCCCGTTCCGTGGTGCCGGACCTCCCGGGTCTGGCCGACACGCCGTTCCACACCTCCGACTCGATCATGCGCGTCGACGAGCTGCCCCGACACCTGGTCATCCTGGGTGGCGGCTTCATCGCCCTCGAGATGGCCCATGTCTTCCACGGCCTCGGGAGCCGGGTCACGATCCTTTACCGGGGCGACCTCCTGCTGCGTCGGGCCGACGAGGACGTCCGGCGGCGGATCACCGACATCTACGCAGACCGCCTCGACCTGCGACTCGGGACCGAGGTGGAGCAGGTGTCCCACGACGGTGCGTTCCGGTTCGATCTCTCCGACGGCTCGACCCTCGAGGCCGACGCCCTTCTCGTGGCCACCGGCCGGCGGCCGAACAGCGACCGCCTCGACGTGGCCGCCGGAGGAGTGGATGTCGACCGGGGCGGCTACGTCACGACCGACGAGTTCCTGCGAACATCGGCCGAGGGCGTCTGGGCACTGGGCGACATCACCAACCCGGCCCAGCTCAAGCACACCGCCAACGCCGAGGCACGGGTCGTGGCCCACAACCTGTCGGCCACCGGCGACCTGTGGCCGATCGACCGTTCCCTGACGCCCGCTGCCGTGTTCTGCCACCCCCAGATCGCCTCGGTCGGACTGACCGAGGCACAGCTGCTGGCCGATGGCCGTCCCTTCCTGCGCTCGCTGCGCGACTACTCCGACATCGCCTACGGCTGGGCCATGGAGGACACCACCGGGTTCGTCAAGCTGCTGGCCGACCCCGGGACCCGCCTGCTCCTGGGCGCCCACCTGCTCGGCCCCCATGCCCCCACCCTGATCCACCAACTCATCCAGGGCATGGCCCACGGCCTCACGGTCGACCAGATGGCCCACGACCATCTCTACATCCACCCCGCCATGTCCGAAGTGGTCGAACAGGCGTTGCTCGAACTCTGAGAACAACAAGGAGAATCACACCATGCAGGAACTGAGGGGGAAGGTCGCCGTCATCACCGGCGGGGCATCGGGGATGGGTCGGGCATTCGCCGACCGCTTCGCCGCTGCCGGCATGCGCATCGCCATCGCCGACATCGAGGTGCCGGTGCTCGATCAGGCGGTCGCCGAGCTCGAGTCTTCGGGCGCCGAGGTGATCGGCGTGTGCTGCGACGTCTCCGACCACGAGTCGGTCCGGGACTTCGGCCGGGCGGTCGAGGAGGCCTTCGGGTCCGCCCATGTGGTCTGCCTCAACGCCGGCGTGGCATCGGGCGGCCTCATCGCCGAACAGTCGCTCAAGTCCTGGCGGTGGGTGCTGGGCGTGAACCTGTTCGGCATCGTCCACGGCCTCGACGTCTTCCTGCCGGGTCTCATCGAACAGGACGAGGGCCACGTGGTGATGACCGCCTCGATCGCCGGGCACACCTCGTTCGCCGGCCTCGGCCCCTACAACGCATCGAAGCACGCCACGGTCACGATCGCCGAGACCCTCTACTCGGAACTCCGCGAGGTGGGCTCCGGGGTCGGCGTGTCGTGCCTCTGCCCGGGATTCGTCGCCACCAACATCTTCAGTGCGGAGCGCAACCGCCCAGAGGTGCTGCAGGACACTCCGGGCGAGCCCGTCAGCGACGAGGACCGGCTAGGCCGCGAGGCGGTGCTGGAGTGGATGGCGGCCAATGCCATGCAGCCAGCGGCAGTGGCCGACATGGTCCACGATGCCGTCACCTCCGACACGTTCTGGATCTTCACCGACGAGGACCACCTCATCCAGATCGCCGAACGCCACGAGCGCATCCGCACCCGCCAGAACCCCAACGCCAAGCGCATCAGCGAGGACCTCTTCGACTGACCTGACCTCCCGGGCGTCAACGGCACGTGGCCCCTCTCCTACGAGCCCGGCAAGGATGAACAGACGGAGGCTTCCCTGGATGGCAACCCGCGTTGCGTCGCCACGGTCCGTGTCCAACCCGAAGGTCACCAGCAGGGAAACGTCCCGGAGGACGAGGACCACGCACCGTATGCTCGCCGGATGGGCAGCACCACGGGAACCCTGTTCCGAGTCGCCACCTGGGGCGAGTCGCATGGGGGCGGCATCGGCGTCGTCGTCGACGGTTGCCCGCCGCGCCTGGCGTTGTCCGTCGAGGACCTCCAGCACGACCTCGACCGCCGCCGTCCGGGCCAGAGCCGCCTGACCACCCAGCGTCAGGAGGGCGACGAGGCGGAGATCCTCTCCGGTGTCTTCGAGGGACGCACGCTCGGCACGCCGATCGCCGTGCTGGTCCGCAACGCCGACGCCCGCCCGGAGGCCTACGAGCACCTCAAAGACGTCTACCGGCCCTCCCACGCCGACTTCACCTACGACGCCAAGTACGGCGTCCGCAACTGGCAGGGCGGCGGTCGGGCCAGCGCCCGCGAGACCATCGGCCGGGTCGCGGCAGGAGCGATCGCCCGGCGGCTCCTTTCCGACGCCGCCGGCATCGAGGTACTCGCCTGGGTCTCCCAGGTCCACACGATCGGGTCCACCGTCGATTCGGGCTCCGTGACCCTCGAGCAGGTCGAGGCCGACCCCACCCGCTGTCCCGACCCGGACGCCGCCGCCGCCATGACGTTCGCCATCGAAGACGCACGGCGCAACGGCGACTCGCTGGGCGGCATCGTGACCTGCGTGGCACGCAACATGCCTGCGGGGCTGGGTGAGCCGGTCTTCGACCGCCTCGAGGCCGACCTGGCCAAGGGGATGCTGTCCCTGCCGGCCGTCAAGGGCTTCGACATCGGGGCCGGCTTCGACGCCGTCGCCATGACGGGCCTCGAGCACAACGACCCGTTCGTGCCCGGCGCCGACGGCCCGGCCACCTCCAGCAACCGCTCCGGCGGCGTGCAGGGCGGCATCAGCAACGGCGCCGACCTGTTGTTCCGCGTGGCGTTCAAGCCCACGGCCACCATCAGCTCGGCCCAACAGACGGTCGACACCGACAACAACCCGGTCACGCTGGAGGCCAAGGGGCGCCACGATCCCTGCGTCCTTCCCCGCGCCGTGCCCATGGTCGAAGCCATGGCGCTGTTGACGCTGGCCGACCACTGGCTGCGCCAACAGGCGACGGACGTCCTGGGCGCATAGCCCCCACGTCTGACCCGGACAGCGGGCGGGCCAACTCGTACACTTCTCCCCATGCCCCAGACACCGACCTCCCCATCCCTCGACGCCGCCCTGCCCATCTACTACGACCTGCCGAGCTTTGCCACGGTCGAAGAAGAGCGCCGGCACCGCCAGGAACGCCTGGCTGCAGCGTTCCGGATCTTCGGCAAGTTCGGCTTCAGCGAGGGCGTGGCCGGCCACATCACCGCCCGCGACCCCGAGCACACCGAGGCCTTCTGGGTCAACGCCTTCGGCCAGCCGTTCGCCGACATCAGCGTCTCCGACCTGCTGCTGGTCTCGCACACCGGCGAGGTCCTCCACGGCAGCTACGCAGTCAACCAGGCCGCCTTCGCCATCCACTCCGGCATCCACATGGCCCGCCCGGATGTCGTGGCCGCCGCCCACTCCCATTCGCTGTACGGCAAGGCGTGGTCGTCGCTCGGACGGATGCTCGACCCGATCACCCAGGACTCCTGCATCTTCTGGAACGACCACGTGCTGTTCGACGACTACACGGGCGTGGTCAACGACCCCGAGGAGGGCAAACGCATCGCCTACGCCCTCGGTGACAGCCACGCAGCGATCCTCCGCAACCACGGGCTGCTCACCGTCGGCGCAAGCGTCGACGAGGTGACCTGGTTGTTCGTGACCATGGAACGCACCTGTCAGGCGCAGTTGCTCGCAGAGGCAGCTGGCACGCCGGTGATCATGGGTGCAGAGGTCGCCGACGCCACCCATGACGTCGTCGGCGGCGGATTCGCCGGTTGGTTCAGCGCTCAGCCGATGTTCGACCAGATCATGCGGGAACAGCCCGACCTGCTCGACTGATCAGGCAGGCCGACGGCTCAGCCCACAAAGGGCAGGTCGACCACCTCGGCCGCAACCTCGGTGCCGCGCTGGTCGAGCAGCAGTGACTCCCCCACCTCCACGTCGATCGGCAGGAACGCCAGAGCGATGCCGTGGCCCAGGACCGGCGAGAAGTTCCCGCTGGTCAGGTCGGCCACGTGTTCACCGTTGCGCAGCACGGACTGGCCCTCACGCGGCGGGCGCCGGCCCTCGACCGATAGGCCCCGCAGGCGATGCGTCGGGCCGGCTTCACGTGCGGCAAGCAGCGCCGAACGGCCGCGAAAGGCCTCCTTGTCCCAGCCGACGACCCAGCCGAGCCCGGCATCGAGCGGGGTGATCCCCTCCCCCAGTTCGTGCCCGTGGAGCGGCAGGCCGGCCTCGAGGCGGAGCGTGTCGCGTGCCCCCAAGCCCGCCGGTTCCGCCCCTGCCGACGAGAGCGCCTCCCACAGCGCCGTAGCCGCATCCTCGGCGACGGCGACCTCGACGCCGTCCTCACCCGTGTAGCCGGTGCCGGCGACCGTGAGGGTGGTGCCCTCCCAGGCGACCTCGGCCACCCGGAAGCGACCCACGCCTGCGGCTTCGGGCGACACCTGACCCAGCACGGACCGGGAGCCGGGGCCCTGGACCGCCAGGAGCGCCCTCGTGGCACCGAGGTCGGCACATCCGGGCAGCGCCTCGACTACGGCGGCGTTGTTGGAGGCGTTGGGCAGGATCCAGAAGCGTTCCTCGTCGAGCCACCACACGATGATGTCGTCGAGGACGGAGGCATCGCCCTCGTCGAGAAGGTGGGTGTACTGGGCCCGTCCGGGCCCGATGCGCCGCAGGTCGTTGCTCAGGGCGGACTGCAGGGAATCGAAGGCGTCGGGGCCAGCCAGAGCGAGCGTCCCGAGGTGGCTCACGTCGAACAGGGCGGCACCGTTACGGCAGGTCAGGTGTTCGGCGATCGTGCCCGACGGGTAGCTCACCGGCATGTCCCAGCCGCCGAAGGGCACCATACGTGCGCCCAGCGAACGGTGGACCGCATCGAGGGGAGTTGTTCGCAGGTCGCTCATCGCCGCGACGGTAGCGCTGTGCAGGAGACGGCTATGCAGCGTGCGTGGCGAAGAGGCGATCGATGTCGCGCCGGTAGAGGATCCGAATGGCGATGTCCGGCTGCTGCTCGCGCAGTTGGCGGACCTTGCGGTTCTTGCGGGTCACGAGCGACTGGCGCAGGGTTGTGACCTCGAGATAGAGGTCGTGGTCCGGGAGGTAGAAGTCGGGGGTGAACGCCGATCGGAGGCTGCCGTCGCCATGCCGCTCGAGCACGAAGGTGCGGGGCTCATACTGCCAGGCGATGCCGTAGGAATCGAGGAGCTCGGCGACCCGGCGCTCGGATTCGTGTGCGAACCCGACCGGGTCCGGCTCGGGTCGCAGCGCTCGGACCTCGGACACGTTCGGTGCTACTCGCCGATCGCCCGGTCGTCGCTCGCGTCGCTCGCAACGTCCGTGGGCGGAAACAACTCGATGATCGTGGCGTCGAGGTCCTCCTTGACGCCGGCCAACGGCAGGATGTTGAGCACGCCCTGTCCCTTGCGCAACAGGTCGATGATCTCCTCCTCGCCATGCCGGACCAGGACGGCGTCGCCGCTGATGACCAGGTTGACCTGGGCCACGTCCTCGTCGAGGGTCTGGTCCAGGAACTCGAAGACCTTGCGGACCCGCTCCAGACGGATGCCGGCATCGAGCAGGGTCTTGATCGCCTTGAGTTCGAGCAGGTCGCGGTACGCGTACCGACGCCGGGTGCCGCTGCCCTCGGCGTCGGCCAGCGATGGTCGTACCAGTTCGGTCCGGGCCCAGTAGTCGAGCTGCCGGTAGGTGATGCCGACGATCTGGGCGCTGCGCTTGGCGCTGTAGCCCTCGGTGGACGTGCCCTCGGCTGACGTGCCCTCGGTGGACGTGCTCATGGTGTATCCCTCTCCGCACCGTCTGCCACCTGGTCGGGCCATCTCGGCGGCCCGGGTGTCGGTGCAACCACAACGGTGAAACTACACCGTTGTGACTCCCACAGGGTACGGGCAAGCGCGCGCGGCGTCAATCATGCGCTACGGGTGGCCAGGGAGGGCCTTACTTCCGGCATCACTCCCCGCCTCACTCCCCGCATCACTCCCCGGCAAAGTCCTCGGGGTTGACCTGGTCGAGGAACTCGCGAAATTCTTCGACCTGTTCCTCGGTTCCCACGGATTCCTGTTCCTCGGGAGGCAGGTAGCCGGCCTCGTCGAGGACCTCCTCGGCAGCGAACACCGATGTACCCATACGGACTGCGAGGGCGATCGCATCGGAGGGACGGGCGGACACGACCTGTGGACCATCCGGTCCGCGCAGGTGCAGTTCGGCGAAGAAGGTGCGGTCCCGCAGTTCGCTCACGACCACCTGCTCCAACCGGATCGAGAAGCCCTCGAGCACGCCGGCCATCAGGTCGTGGGTCATCGGGCGGGGTGTCTCCTGCCCGGCCAGCGCCAGTGCGATGGCCGTCGCCTCCGGGTGTCCGATGAAGATCGGCAGCAGGCGTCGGCCCTCGGACTCCCGCAGCAGGACCACGGGCGTGTTCGTCGGCAGCACCTCCTGTACGCCGACGACCTCCATCTCGATCATCGGCGGCACTCGGGAGGCTCTTGGCGGATCACGCGGAAACCCTAGTCTCGTCGCCCGAATCGGCTCGGGCCAGTGCAAGTATCTCCTCCACCAGGGTGCCTTCGCCGGGCCCG
>CAJXIS010000039.1 GCA_913054115.1 uncultured Acidimicrobiaceae bacterium
GCCTCGGGAAGGGCGCCGCAGCCCCCCATCGCCCGGAAGCTCGGACCGAAGTGCTCAAACGTGTCCGCCACGGCGTCGATCGCCTCGAAGAAGGACTCCTGGCCGGGTCGGAGGGGATCGTCCCCGCAGTTCACGAGGAAGCCCACCGCCATCGATGTGTCGTAGGTGCCGTCCTCGCGACGCCCCACCATCATGTCGGAGAGTTCCTGGAAGATCTCGCCCTCCCCCGCCACGAGGACCTCGGTGAACCCCTGGGCGAGCGCCTCCCACGTGTAGGGCGAGTAGAGGGCCATGGCCACGCCCATCTGGAACTCGCCGCGCATCAGGACACGGTCACCGACCGGGAGGCCGCCTTCGGCGAGCAGGGCATCAGCGGCTGAGAAGGCCGCCTCCGCACCTCCCAGCGCATCCAGGCCGCAGGACGGATCCGTGTCGCACCATGCGGCGAACCTGGACCAGGCCGCCTCGAAGCCATCGCCCTGTATCGAGCTGGCGGAGCTGATGTGGTCCTCCGGATCGACAGGGCCGTCGAGCACCATGGCCCGGACGCGGTCCGGGAACAGGGCGGCGTAGACCGCTCCGATGCGCGATCCGTACGAGTAACCGAGGAACGAGATCTGCTCCTCGCCGAGTGCCTCGCGGATCAGGTCCATGTCGCGGGCCACGTTGTTGGTGCCAACGTGGAGGGCCAGGTCCCCGGAGTTCTCGAGACAGGCCGCCGAGTAGGCGTCTTCGAGTTCGAACATCTCCGTCGGGTCTTCTCCGTCCTCGAGCACGAACACGAGGTCGTCGAGGTCGTCGAGGCACGACACCGGGGTGCTGCCACCCACACCCCGCGGATCGAAGCCGACCACGTCGAAGCCGGGAAGGACCTGCTGGAAGATGAAGCCCATCTCGGCAACGAGTTCGACACCGGAGCCGCCCGGCCCACCGGGGTTCACCAGCAGGACGCCGATGCGGCCATCCGGCCATGCCGGCTGGCGGTTGAGGGCGATCCGGATGCTCCCCTGCGACGGATCGTCGTGGACCATCGGCACCTCGAGCGTGGAACATTCGCGGCCATCACCACAAGGGCGCCACTTCAGGGAACCGGCAGGCGCCTCGGTCTCAGGGGGCGCCGTGGTCGTAGGGGGCGCCGTGGTCGTGGGGGGCGCCGTGGTCGTAGGGGACGCCTCAGTCGTGGTCGTGGATGGCGGAACGGTCGAGGTGGTCGAGACGTACTCGACGTTGTCGACGACCTGCCCCGTCCCGTCCGACCCGCACGCAGCGGCGACGAGCGCCACGAGGACCAGGACGAAGAATGGAGCCCGTCGCATGTTCGAATTCTCCCACTCCGGGGAACCCGGCATCAGGCCGGCCAGTGCTCCCGCAGCTTCGACCAGGACTCGACCAGCGCCTCGGGGAGAACCCGCGCCCCGGCCGTGGCGGTCATGAAGTTGGTGTCACCCGACCAGCGGGCCACGCAGTGCACGTGGATGTGTTCGGGGATGCCGGCACCGGCGGCACGCCCCTGGTTGAGGCCCACGTTGATGCCGCCGGGCCCATAGGCGGCCTCGATGGCGGCGACCGCATCCCGGACCATCGACCAGAGTTCGGCGTATTCGTCGTTGGTCAGGTCGGCCAGCGACCCGACGGGCCGCTTGGGCATCACCATCGTGTGGCCAGATGTGTACGGGTAGATGTTGAGCATGGCGAAGGCGGTCACGCCCCGGTGGAGGACGAACGACTCGTCGTCGGGGAGGCCGCTCTGCTCGACGGCGCTGAACAGCGAGCCACCCTCGGGGATGTCGAGCGAGTCGGCGCGGCGGCCGTCCTCGCCGGTGCCCTCGAGGTAGGCCTGTCGCCAGCCGGCCCAGAGGTGGTCGAGGCGGCTCACCGGCGCTCGGCCACCAGCGCCGACAGACGATCGACGAAATCGTCGAGCGGCAGGTCGCGTTCGGGCTTGTCGGCGCCCCGGGCGTTGTCGCCGACCGTGTCGTTGGCAACGTCGTCGTCCCCGACGACGAGGACGTGGGGCAACTTGGCGGTCTTGGCGGAGCGGACCCGCTTGCCGAGCGGCTCGTCGGCCGGATCGACCGTGGCGCGGAAGCCCTCGGCGACGAGCCGGGCGAGGACCTGTTCGGCGTAGTCCTGGTGCACGTCGGCGACCGGCAGCACCCGCACCTGCTCGGGAGCCAGCCACGCCGGGAACGCACCGGCGTAGTGCTCGAGGAGCACGCCGAAGAAGCGCTCGATCGACCCCATCAGCGCCCGGTGGATCATCACCGGGCGGTGGCGTCCACCGTCTGCACCCACGTACTCGAGGCCGAAGCGCTCGGGCAGGTTGAAGTCGAGTTGCAACGTCGAGAGCTGCCACGGTCGGCCGATGGCGTCGGTGACGTCGACGTCGATCTTTGGTCCGTAGAAGGCGCCGCCGCCCTCCTCGACCACGTAGGACAGGCCGGCCGACTCGAGCGCCGACCGCAGACCGTCGGTGGCCAGGTCCCAGAGCTCGATGTCGCCCACGGCCTTTTCCTCGGGGCGGGTGGAGAGCTTGGCCTGGAATTCGTCGAAGCCGAAGGCCTGGAGCACGGAGATCGTGAAGTCGAGCAGCGACGCCAGCTCGTCGGACACCTGCTCGCGGGTGCAGAAGATGTGGGCGTCGTCCTGCGTGAAGCCCCGGCTGCGGAGCAGTCCGTGGAGGGCGCCCGACAGTTCGTAGCGATAGACCGCACCGAGTTCGAAGTAGCGCTTCGGCAGGTCCCGGTAGCTGCGCTGGCTGCTCTGGAAGATGGTGACGTGGAACGGGCAGTTCATGGGCTTGGGGTAGTAGGACGCCCCGTCCATCTCCATGGGCGGATACATGCTGTCGGCGTAGAATTCGAGGTGCCCGCTGGTCTCCCACAGCACCGACTTGGCGATGTGCGGGCTGAACACGAAGTCGTAGCCGCCGGCCTCGTGCCGACTGCGGCTGTAGTCCTCGATCACCTTGCGGACCATCGCCCCCTTGGGATGCCAGACGGCGAGGCCGGGGCCGAGCACCTCGGGCCATGAGACCAGGTCGAGCTCGGCGGCGAGGCGGCGGTGGTCGCGTTTTTCGGCCTCGGCGAGGCGGTGCAGGTGGCCGCGGAGTTCCTTGGCGGTGGACCAGGCGGTGCCGTAGATGCGCTGGAGCATCGGGCGGCGCTCGTCGCCCCGCCAGTAGGCGCCGGCCACCTTCTGGAGTGCGAAGTGGCCGAGCCGGCCGGTGGACGGAACGTGGGGGCCGCGGCAGAGGTCGACGAAGTCGTCGCCGTTGCGGTAGTAGGTGACCTGTCCATCGGTTCCCTCGGCTCCGGCCTCGTCGGCCAAGTCGCCGGTGGCCTCGCCGGCGGTGACCTTCTCGATGATCTCGCACTTGTACACGTGGTCGGCGAAGATCTCGAGGGCCTCCGCTGCGCTCGCCTCTCCCCGCTCGAAGGCCTGGTCGGCGGCCACGATCTCGCGCATCCTGGCATCGATGGCCTCGAGGTCCTCGGGGTCGAAGGTGGCCCCGTCCGGCAGTTCGAAGTCGTAGTAGAAGCCGTTGTCGATCGGCGGCCCGATGGCGAACGTGGCGCCGGGCCAGAGACCGAGCACCGCCTGGGCGAGGACGTGGGCGGTCGAGTGCCGCAGCGTCTCGAGACCACGGTCCGAGCCGGGGGTGATGATCTCCACCGTGGCACCGTCGGTGAGCGGTGCGACGAGATCGCGCTCGTCGCCATCGACAACGGCGGCGACGGCGTCCCTGGCGAGTCCGGGTCCGATGTCGGCGGCGAGGTCGGCAGCGGTCGCCCCGGAAGGCAGCGTGCGCGCCGAGCCGTCGGGCAGGGAGACGGTGATGTCGGCCATGGCCTCCGAGGCTACCGACCACCGCATGCGGCCCGCCCATGGATTCCGGAAGGCGCCCGGTCGGGCCGCTCAGTCGTCGATGCCGAGGAATCGCAATGCGACCCTCGTCTTGTAACGGGTGTTGAGTTGCAGCATCACTGCCGTGAAGGCCTCGATGGCGGTGGCGTTCGAGAGGCGACCGGCGTCGAGGGGCCGCGCACCGGGGATCTTGTCGACCAGGCGGGACACGGTCTCGATCGCCCACGGATGGTCGGAGCAGATCAGGACGTCGCTGTGCACCTCGTCGTCGATGGCACCCAGTTCGATGGCCGGCACGTGGTGCATGGCGGCGACCACGTAGGCGCCGGGAACCATGGCCTGCACGTTGGCGGACACCGAGCCACGTGGTGGGACCAGGGGTTGGAACTCGCCGGCCACCTTGGCCAGGGCGTTCGACATGCAGATCACGACCTTGCGGTTGAGGTGCTTGGCGACCGACGATGCGACCTCCGGTGCGGCCTCCCACGGTGTGGCGATGACGACGAGCTCGCAGCCGGCGGCCTCGACGTTGTCGCCGGAGCGGATCGCCAGATCGCGGTCCGGGTACCTGGCAAGCAACTCGTCACGCGCCTCCATCGCCCGGTATCTCGAGCGGGAGCCGAGAACCACATCGAAGCCCACCGATGCGAGGCGCAGCGCCATGGCCCGTCCTGCGGGTCCGGTGCCGCCGACCAGTCCGATCTCCATGGCCGGAGCCTACGGCCCCCGCCGATCGGGGGCCAGTGGGAGACGCTGGTCGGGTGCCGGCGGCAGGACGGAGGTAGCGGCGTCCCGACCGGCCGCTGGTCGGCCAAGAAGATGAGGTTCGAGCCGCCGACCTCGATGTTGACATCGAAGAGTCGGACCATCGCCACGAACAGGGCAAGGGTGACCGCCGCCCAGGGGAACAGCAGGCGTTTCGAACGGCCCGCCCACAGGAAGCCGATGCCGAACCCGAGGAAGCTGCCCAAGAGCACGAAGTTCGAGAAGTAGGCGAGGTAGATGATGTTGGCGCCCAGCCAGCGGATGAGGGCCGGTTCGAAGAACAGCAGGACGAACGCCGACAGCGCCAGGCGTGTGCGCGCCGGCGACGGAGATTACCGGCGCACTCATCGGCCGGCGCATATCGACGCCCCTGACCGGCCCTGAGGAGCCGGGTTCACCATGCGAGCAGTGGGCGGGCGATACGGTGCCGGAACGCAGGCGGCGCCGTCCGGTGACCGCCCGGTCGATCCAAGGAGTGCGTCGTGGGGATCCTCGACGGAAAGCGACTGCTGATCACCGGCGTCCTCACAGACGCCTCGCTGGCCTTCGCCGTGGCGAGGCTGGCCCAGGAGGAGGGCGCCGAGATCGTCCTGACCGGTGCAGGCCGGGGCATGCGCCTCACGGAGCGCACCGCCCGCAAGCTCCCCGAAGAGGCCGAGGTGCTCGAGTTCGACGTCACCTCGGCCGAGCAGGCGGCCGCCGTCCGAGACCACCTCGCCGCCAAGTGGGGCCGGGTCGACGGGGCGCTCCACGCCATCGGCTTCGCCCCCGAGGTGTGCCTCGGCGAGGACTTCATGGCCGCCCAGTGGGAGGACGTGTCGGTCGCCGTCGAGATCTCGGCCTATTCGCTCAAGACGGTTGCCGAGGTGGTGGCGCCCCTGATGACCGAGGGCGGTTCGATCGTCGGCCTCGACTTCGACGCCCGCGTCGCCTGGCCTGCCTACAACTGGATGGGCGTGGCGAAGGCGGCCCTCGAGTCGGCGTCGCGCTACCTGGCCCGCTCTCTCGGGGGCGACGGCATCCGGGTCAACCTGGTGGCCGCCGGCCCGATCCGCACGTTGGCGGCCAAGAGCATCCCTGGCTTCGCTGCGTTCGAGGACGCCTGGGGCACCCGGGCACCGCTGGGCTGGGACGTCAACGACGGCGAGCCCGTGGCGAAGGCGTGCGTGGCGCTCATGTCCGACTGGTTCCCGGCGACCACCGGCGAGATGATCCACGTCGACGGCGGCTACCACGCCATCGGAGCCTGAAACGCACCTGTTCCGTTCGCCCTACCGGGACGGCAGCGGCCGGCGGCAGCGCCTAGCGGCAGTGAGTGTCGATCAGGAAGAACGGGTTGACGGAGTTGCCCTTGCCGCCCGGGTGGTATTCGAAGTGCAGGTGGTAGCCGGCGGCGTTGCCGGTGCGGCCGACGTAGCCGATCACCTCACCGGCCTCGACCTCGCCCTCGGTGCCGTAGGAACGCAGGTGGGTGCCGAAGTAGTAGTCGCCATCGGCGGTGACCAGGTCGAACGACCGGCCGCCGATGGAATCCCATCGGAACGTGACGGTGCCGGCCTCGGGGGCGAGCAGCGGGGTACGCGATCGGGCGACGATGTCGACGCCGTCGTGCTTGCGGCCACCGGAGCGGGGTTCGCCCCAGGAGTCGCGGAACTCCATCTCGCCGTCGACCGGACAGACCCAGTCGGAGGAGGCCACCTTGCGGATCATGGCCGAGGTGCCGCTGCGGACCTCGGCCTCGCTCTCGAGGCGTACGCGGTCGCGGTCGTCGAGTCCGTCGATCACCGCCGCGTATTCGTCGCGGAGTTCGTCGGCGCCGGCGACCTGCTCGGCGACGATCTGGTTGGCCGCAGCCACCGTGCGTGCCGCTGTGTCGATGCGGATGCGGTAGCCGTCGAGGACCTCGCTGGTGCGGGCAATGCGCTCCTCGACGATGGCAATGCCGTCGAAGGTGCGCAGACCGGCGGTGCCGGCGGCTGCCACGATGGGGCGCAGGTCGGCGAAGCGCTCGGTTTCGCGACCTTCAGGGCCCGCCGATGCTGCGGCCGGAGAGACCGTCAGGGCGAGCAGGAGCGCGACAAAGGCGGCGGTGAGCCGGGGCATGACGACAGGATATCCCGAATTGCCGAAAACGAGAGGTCGTCCCTGTCACACTGTGCGCGATTTCACGCGCGAGGAGTGTCCGTATCGTCATGGATCTCCCCCACCATCTCCTCGAGCACGTCTTCCATGGTGAAGACGCCGAGGGTACGACCCTTGACGTCGCGCACCACGGCCAGGTGGTTGTGCTCGGTCCTCATCCGGAGCAGCACGTCCTCGAGGAGCAGGTCGGGCGTGACCACGAGCATCTGTCGGATCACCTCGAGGGGCACCGGCTCGTCCTGGGCCTCGGCGGGGAGGCGCAGCAGGTCCTTGGCCAGGAGCACCCCCAGCAGGTCGTCGGTTCCGTCCGCCGCCACCGGCAGGCGCGAGTATCCGCTTGCGACGATCACCTGTTCGACCTCGGCCAGGGTCATGCGCCGGTCGACGGTCACCACGCGGGACCTCGGGATCATCACGGATGCCGCAGGGCGGGTACCGAGGTCGAGTGCGCCGGCCAACAGGTCGTGTTCGAAGGACTCGAGCAGGCCGGCCTGCCACGAGGCGTCGAACATCACGCCGAGTTCCGCTCCGCCCGTCTCGTGGTCGATGTGGTCGACCGGCGTGTGACCGATCGCCCGAACGACCATCCCGACCAGCCGGTCGAGCGCCCAGATGGCAGGGTGCAGCACGAGGACGAAGGCGCCGTGGGGGGCGACCAGCGCCCGCAGCGTGCGCTCGGGGTCGGCGATGGCGATGTTCTTCGGGACCAGTTCCCCGAGGAGCATCTGCACGATCGCCGCCAGGCCCAGCGCCAAGACAAGGCTCGTGGTCGTGGCGACGCCGCTCGGCAGGCCGAGGTCGTCCAGCAGGGGCTCGAGCAGGCGGCCGATGGCCGGCTCGGCGAGCACGCCGAGGGCCACGCTGCTGGCCGTGATGCCCAACTGGGCGCCGGAGAGCTGTCGCCGGAGGTCGTTGCGGGCGGCGAGTGCCCGATCGGCACCGCGGCGACCCTCCTCGGCATCGGCCTCGAGGCGGATGTCGCGTGAGGCGAGCAGGGCGAACTCGACGGCCACGAACACGGCGTTGACGGCCACCAGCAGGACCACGGCGACGAGGGCCATGGCGGTCATTCCAGGTCCTCCGGCTGGTCCGGCGCCGGCAGCGGCCCGCTCAGCGCCACCACGCGCAGCGTCGCGATCCTGCGCCCGATCACGGCGACCACCTCGATCCGCCAACCGTCCTCCTCGACCATCTCGCTGGGCTGCGGCAGGTGGCCGAGGCGCGCCAGGACATAGCCGGCGAGCGTCTCGTAGGGCCCTTCCGGCACCTCGAAGCCGGTGGCCTCGAACACCTCGTCGAGGTTGAGGCGGCCGGAGACGACCGTGCTGCCGGGTTGCTCGACCCGGGTGCGCGGGAGCGACCGGTCGTGCTCGTCGTCGATGGCGCCGACGATCTCCTCGAGCAGGTCCTCCATGGTGACGATGCCCGCCGTGCCGCCGTGCTCGTCGACGATCATCGCCATCTGGCCGCGGCCCGAGCGGAGGTCGGCGAACAGGTCGTCGAGGGGTCGCGTCTCGGGGACGAAGGGGACTTCCCGCATGAGGGTTCCGATCAGCGTGGTCGGGCGCTCGTCGGCTGGCACGCCGTAGACGGCCTTGACGTGGACGACGCCGAGTACGTCGTCGAGGTCATCGCCCACGACGGGGAACCGCGAGAAGCCGGTCGCGAGGGACCGTTGGGCCAGTGAAGCGGCCGTGTCGTCACGGCCCAGCGACACGACGTCGACGCGGGGGATCAGGATGTCGGCGGCGGTCTTCTCGCCGAAGCGGATCGACCGCCAGAGCAGGTCCGCCTCCTCCTCCTCGAGGCTGCCCTCGGTGCCCGACTGGCGGATCAGGTCCTCGAGTTCATCGCGGGTCCGGGAGGTCGAGATCTGGTCGCGGGTCTCGACGCCCAGGCGGCGGGCCACGGCGTTGGCGGACCGGTTCAGCCCGGTGATCAGCGGCCGCGTGGCGATGCTGTAGGCGACGAGGGGCGACGCCAGGCTGCGGATGGTCGCCTCGGGGGCGGCGAGGGCGACGTACTTGGGGACCTGCTCGCCGACCACCAGGTGCAGGACGGTCGCCGCCCCGATGGCGGCGGCGACACTCAGCCCGGTGGCGTGCGCCTCGCCGGTGAGCAGCCGGGCCATGGTGGGCTCGGCCACGAATCCCAGCAGCAGGGCCGCCGCCGTGATGCCGAACTGGCAGCCCGACATGGTCGGCGTGAGGCGGCGCAGGAGGCCGCGGACGCGGGCGTCGCCCCGGTGGCCGGCCTCGGCCGAGGCCTCGATGCGGGCGCGATCGACGGCGACCAGGCTGAACTCGGCGGCGACGAAGAAGGCGTTGACGGCCAACAGCAGGGCCACGGCCACCAGGCCCGGAAGGAGTGCCATCGCAGGAGGAAGCCTAGCCCCGGCCCCCCGATCGTCCGGTCAGCAGAACCAGTCGTCGGCGGGGACGGGGTCCGTCTCGGCCACGACGGCTTCGATGAACCGGTCGGCGGCCTCGACATCCACGATGTAACGGATCGCGAACGTCTCCGCCTCCACCCCTTCACCGTCGTGCGTTCCCGGCTGCCAGAAGATCGGCAGGTGGGCATCCATCGCCTCGCTGTCTGCCACATGCCAGCCGGGGAGCACGTAGGGGTGGAGGTCCCCCGACCTGGAGAAGGCGACGCGGTCCGTCTCCAGAGTCGTCCGATCGATGCGGAGGATCGTCGACGCCAGGCCACAGGAGCCCTGTTCCCGCCCGACGTACACCCGGTCGTCGGTGACCAGGATCCAACTCGGCCCGAGATCGGGCATCGGCCAGGCCTTCAGGATCCGGCCTGCGCCGTCGGTGAGCAGCGTCTCGCCGTAGTCGTACCGGCTGACGTAGTCCCGGGGCCAGACACCTTCGTCGTCCCCGATGCGTTCGGGAAGCCCGCCGCCGGCGTGGAGATCAGCCAGCACCCAGGTCCCCTCCTCGGCTTCGACCTCGAGCAGGGCCTTCACCCGGAGGCCGTAGGGGTAAGCGGCCAGTTCGGGGACGACACCGTCACGGGCCGCCTCGGCCGGTGTCTGGCTCGGGACGACGGCCGGATCGTGGAGTTCGAGCAACCCGTAGGCCGTACTCAGCCAGACGGTCCCGGTGGCCTCGTGCTGCCGAAGCGACGTGATCCCGTTGTCGTAGACGCCCTGCAGCACGTACGCGACCTCGTACCAGTCCTTGACCTCGCAACCCATGTCCGTCGAGCCGACACCGATGGACTCCGGTTGCTCGAAGGTGCCGACGAAGTAGACCCCGAGGCCGTTGCACCCGAGGTGTCCCGAGAGCAGGCCATCCGGTTCGAACACGACGAATGCCTCGGCACCCTCGGGCCGGTCGATGGGCTCACCGCCGAACTCGACAGCGGTGACCTGCCACTCGACACCGACCAGCCAGTCCGAAAACGTGGGCCAGGCCGAACTCGACTCGGGAGGGCCGGGATCACGCCGGTTGAGGACGCCGATGGCCGTGGCGAGCACGGCCGTGCCCGTGGCCTCGTCCCGGTCGAGCGAGAAGCCGGTGTCCTCGTAGACGCCCTGGAGCACGTCGGCGACCTCGACCCAGTCCTCCACGTCTTCACACCGGGCCATGGTCATGCCGACACTGATGAACCCCGGATTCTCGAAGTCGTCGTAACCGCTGCCGAACCCGTTGCACCCGAGGCTTCCGGCCAGAATCCCGTCCGACTCGAAGGTGACGTGGGCCTCGGCGCCCTCGGGGCGATCGACCGGGACGCCGTCCATCTCGACGCCGATGACCAGCCACTCGACGTCGACCAGCCAGTCCGGATACCTCGGCCAGGTCACGGTGGGAACAGGAAGCGTGGTCGTGGTCGTGGGGACCTGCGTCGTGGTGGTCGTCGGGACCTGCGTCGTGGTCGTGCTGGTCGGCCCACCTTCACCTGTATCCGAACCGTCGGCGCAGGCGCCGACGACCAGGAGCAGGGCGACCACCAGCACAGCCCGCAACCTCATGCCACGAGGCTCCCACATCAGCGCCGCTTCTGCTCGGCGGCTACCCCGTCGAGGCGGGTGGCAGGAGCGTCGTCGGTGACATCTCGCCGCCCGTGGGGTTGTCGCCGAAGCCGAAGAACACGACCA
>CAJXIS010000040.1 GCA_913054115.1 uncultured Acidimicrobiaceae bacterium
AGCACCTATGCGACCTGGTGGATCCGGCAGGCGGTCACGCGCGCGATCGCCTTCGAGGGAATCTGGGACGGCGACCGATCGGCGCTCGTCCAGGGGATCTTCGACGGCCTGGCGCCCGAGTGGACCGCTACCCGTGATGGACCGGGACGGGCACTCCCGCTGCTCGACGCCCTCGACCGTGGTGCGGTCACCGGAGAGACGGTCATCGAGCTCGGGTCCGGTACCGGCCTCGTCTCGCGGCACCTCCAGGAGCGCTTCGGTCGCGTCGTGTCGGTCGATCTCTCGTTCGAGATGCTCCGACACGGCATCGCCGAAACTCCGCAGGTCAACGCCGACGCCGCCCACCTGCCGTTGCCGACCGGGGTCGCCGACGCACTGGTCCTGATGAACATGTTCCTGTTCCCTGCGGAGGTCGCCCGCTGCCTCGCCCCCTCGGGCGCCCTCGTGTGGGTCAACAGCCGGGCCGAGGACACCCCGATCCACCTCACGGCCGACGAGGTGATCGATTCGCTCACCGCTGCGGGGACCGGCAGCTGGTCGGGCATGGCCTCGCGGGCCGGCGAGGGCTCATGGTGCGTGCTGCGGCGCCACTGACCATGAGTGCCATGAGGGTTGCAGCGCGCGCCCACCCGGTTAGCCTCTCCGGGTTCCGGTCAACCGGTCGGTACACAGATTCCAAGAAAGCAGTCCTGCAATGCCCACCGGCACCGTGAAGTTCTTCAACAACGAAAAGGGTTACGGGTTCATCTCCCGTGACGGCGACGACGATGTGTTCGTCCACTACTCCAACATCGAGGGCAGCGGCTTCCGCAGCCTCGACGAGGGTCAGGCCGTCGAGTTCGAGGTCGGCGCAGGTCGTAAGGGCCCCGAAGCCCTCAACGTCCGCAAGATCTGAGCGAACCCTCCCGGCTCAGCCGGGAACCACGGCGCCGGTAGGCGCCGACAATCTGCGGAGCGCAGTCAGCGCCACGACGTACGCCAACAGGCCGAGCACCAGCACGGCCCGGAACCCGAACGTCATCGAGAGGATCGTGGTCAGCACCGACCCGATCACCGAGCAGAAACCGTTGACCGCCCACGCCCACGCCACGTAGGTGGGACCCTCCGCGCCCAGACCGGCCACGACCCGCAGTCCCAGGGGCATGAACAGGCCGAGCAGGACCCCCAGAGGTGCGAGCAGCACCAGCGTCGCAGCGACGCGCACGGCCAGCGGGCTGGGCAACAGCGCCTCGGTCAGCGGGCCGATCCCGATCAGGTAGACCGCCGTCAGAAGCGCCAGCGCCACCCCTGCCTCGAGCCGGAACCGGCGCCGACCGGCGAGACGACCGCTCAGCGAGGCGCCGACGGCCGTGGACACAAGCAGCGCCGCCAGGGTGACGGTCAGCGAATAGGTCGGATACCCGAGCAGCAGGGTCAGCCGCTGGATCAGGGCGATCTCGAACAGCATGAATCCCATACCAAGGGATCCGAAGTAGACGCCCGAGGCGAGCTTGCGCGGCAGCGCCTGCCAGGTTCGCCTGACCACCATGAACGGCAGCAGCAGGAACACCGCTGCGAACACGACTGCGATCCCGAGCAGGAACAGCAGCAGGCGCTCGCCGATCGAATCCTCGGGATCGACGAGGGCATCGACGTCGGCGAGGATGTCGGCAGCGACGACGGCGAACGGCGAGAAGTGCCAGAAGAACGGTGCGTCGTCATGGACGGCATCCACCATGTAGGAGCCAGGACACGCTGAGTACCGGGCGTCTGACGACCCCGCAGCGGTCGCCGCCACGCACGTGCCGACCACAGCACCGGGCACGTATTCCAGGGTGCCGCCTTCGAGGGACCGCACCTTCTGCGAGAACCGATCGATTTCACCAGCGGTGAACGGCGTCCGCTTGACGACGATCGTCGCCAGCTCGACGTGTGCGTCCGCCGTCCTGGCAACCATCAGGTGGAACCCGGGATCCGTCACCCCGACCTCCCCAAGTGCCGCACGTGCGGTGTTGATGTAGCGGCGTGTCCGGTTGGGCTTGGCGTCGAAGTCGAACTCGCCGAACTGGGCGACGATCACGCCCCGGTCGCTGAGATGCTCGAGCGACTCGACCAGCATCTCGACCGTGTAGAGGTAGCTCTCCGACAACACGAACGCCCCCGACGAAGCGGCGTTGGTCGCTGCGTAGCTGTCGGGGGCCACGAACCAGATGAGGTCGAACCGGTCATCACTGCGTGCCAGGTGCGTGCGCCCGTCGGCGGTGACGAGGCGCACCTCTGGATCGTCGGCGATGTTGCCCGAGTACTCCCGGTAGCGGCCCTCGAGCAGTCCGGTCGTCACCGGGTTCAACTCGACGGCGTCGATGCCCGTCGCCCCGAAGGAGAGCGAAGCCAGGATCTCGTGGCCGCCTGCCGACCCGATGATCAACTCCCGGTCCGGGGGGTCGCCGAGCACGCTGAACGGCAGCGAGCGGACATCGCCCTCGAAGTCCGCCAGGGCGGCGATGTCCCCGTCGAAGCCGATGATGTTCGAACCCACAAGGCCGTCGTGGTACAGGATGTGGCGCCCGAAGACCTCGGTCCCGACATCGACCCGGAAGACCGGCCCCCACTCCGTGTGCTCGAGATCGACCCCGCCGATGTGCTTGCTGCTCTCCGTCGTGATCGACGGCAGCGCTCCCAGGGTGGGGAGCAGCAGGGCCACGACGCCCACCGCACCGGCGACCCTTCGGATCACCGCATCGGAATCGGCCAGCAGCCCTGCAACCATCGCGAGGAGTGCAGCGGCCAGAGACACCACGGCCGGCGGCCCGATCATGGCGTGGAGCGGCACGGCGAGGGCACAGGCCAGTCCGGCGCCAAGCAGGTCGGCCGCGTACAACCGGCCCACCCGCTCCTGGCGTCGGCTCAGCAGCGACGAGACGAAGACCCCGATCGCAGCGAACGGCAGAAAGAGGGCGAGGCACAGCAACCCCAGTCGACCGGCGTTGAGCAGCGCCGCCTTCGACGTGTACTCCCAGAGAGCCACCGTGTCGAGCGGCATCCGGGCCACGACCAGGTAGCCGAGTCCCGTGGCGACCGAGCCCGCCAGGGCCGACCGGGCCAAAACGCGCTCGAGGGGTGCCTCCCGCAGCCGGCGGGACACAGCCAACAGCACCCCACCGGCGCCCAGCCCCAGCAGGGCCAGCCCGATGACGAGGTAGGTGAAATAGTAGAAGAGCTTGAACGAGACCACCCGGGTGTAGGCGATCTCGACGAGCAGTCCGGCGAGGCTGACGAGTGCGATGCCGACGTCATGGCGTCGGTCGCTGGACAGGATGCGACTCGATGGCCCCGGCACGGAGGGCGACCCTACTCCGCTCCCCCCTCGACTCCCGGGAGGAGTGCCTCGGCTACCGTCGTCGTATGGGCATACCCGCCATCTGGCCCACGTTGCGCTGCGCCGACTCGCGTGCGCTCATCGGCTTCCTCGAAAGCGCCTTCGGCTTCGAAGCCTCTCTGGTCGTTCCCGACGGGGAAGGTTCCGGAGTCATCCACGCACAGCTGCTCTGGCCGCTGGGCGGTGGCGTGATGCTGGGCGACGCCAGGAGCGGCGACGCCGACCACCTCGCCCTCCCGTCCGGACCGGTCAGCATCTACGTGGTGACCGACCAGCCCGACGCACTCCACGACCGGGCCGTGGCGGCAGGAGCGCGCGTGGTCCGGGGGCTGCGCGACGAGGAGTACGGATCCCGGGGGTTCTCGTGCCTCGACCCCGAGGACAACGTCTGGAGCTTCGGCACCTACTCCGGCGAATAGGCAATGACGCCGATCGGCTGTAACAGTGAGCCTGTGCCCGACCCCACGACCGCCGACCTCCGCCGACTCTGGGACGGCTTCTGCGACGACCTCAAGGCCGGTGCCGACCACGTCCTCGACCCCGATCAGCCATGGGATGCCACGGACCGGACCGAGGGACTCCGGCATCTGCTGCGCTCCCTCGCCAGAGGCGTGAGCACCACCATCGAGGGTGGCGACCACGAGCACCCCGAACTCGCCTGGGTGCACCCGATGAAGTTCGGCCAGGACAACCCGGACGGCCTCTACCAGGCAGCCCGCGTGGACCTCTCGCACACGTACCGCCTTTCCGGCAACGTCGGATCCGTCCGCTACCTCGGGTTCACCATGATGAGCTTCGACTTCGACGGCGGGCCGATCGAACAGCTCCTGAACCTCAACGGCGACCAACTGGGTGCCGCTGCCGACGGCGGGTTCAGCGTCGTGTTCTCGCCGGACCCTCCTCCACCGGGCAGCGACGACGACACCTGGTTCCAGCTCCCCGCCCATCGCTCGAACCTGATGGTGCGCCAGTTCTTCGGCGACTGGGAGGCCGAGGTTCCCGCCGACCTGCACCTCGAATGCATCGACCCCGGCCCGGCGGTGAGCCGGCTCGATCCGGACGGGCTGTCCAGCGGCCTGCGCCAACTGCTGCGCCTGAGCGTCGCCGTCCCGGCGTTCTGGACCGGCTTCGGACGCCGGCACCTCGACCGGGGTGAGGTCAACACCTTCGGACACGTCTCAGCGACCCCGGAGAGCACGATGTCCAAGGGCGGCAGCCCCGACCAGTCCTACGGACAGTGCTGGTGGCGGGTCGCCGAGGACGAGGCACTGCTCTACGAGGTCGAGGTCCCCGAGTGCTCCTACTGGGGCGTGCAGTTGGGCGATGTCTGGTACCAGTCGCTCGACTGGGTGAACCGGCAGTCCAGCCTCAACGGCCAGCAGGCGGTCATCGACGACGGGGTGTTCCGGGCCGTGATCTCCCACCGGGAGCCCGGCATCGCCAACTGGCTCGACACCACCGGCGCCTCGCAGGGTTGCATCACCTACCGGTGGAACCAGTCGGCGTCAGCCCCCGTGCCGTCCCTGCGGCTCGTGCCGTTCGACGACGTCGCCGACCACCTCCCGGCGGACACCGCCCGGCTCACCCCGGACGAGCGCGCCGAATCCCTGCGCCGACGCCGCCGCGGGGCGTTGCGGAGGTTCCGGCGATGACGGAAATCCGACCGGAGCTCTCGATCCAGGTGGTCACGTTCGCCGCCGAGGACCCCGGCAACTGGAACGCCATGGTCGATCGGGCCGTCGCCGCCGACACGGCCGGCATCGACCGACTCGTCGTCTCGGACCACGTGGCGTTCGGCGAGAACCTCGACGCCTACGCCGACCCGACCCTCGGGGGCACCGAGGGCGGCCGCCAGCCCACCGGACCGGACGGGCACTGGCTGGAGCCCCTCACCGTGCTCACCTACCTCGCGGCGCGCACCCGGCGGATCCGACTCGGCACATCGATCCTCCAGGCGGCGCTGCGACGGCCCGCCGTGCTCGCCAAGGCGGCGGCCACCCTCGACGTCCTCTCCGGTGGCCGGCTCGACCTCGGCGTCGGTGTCGGCTGGCAGGAGGAGGAGTACGGGGCAGCCGGACTCGACTTCGCCGGACGGGGACGCCTGCTCGACCACACCCTCGAGGTCTGCCAGGCCCTCTGGCGCGATGAGCGCGCCGACTACTCGTCGGACGAACTTTCCTTCTCCGGCATCCATGCCATGCCCAAACCGCTCCAGCCGGGCGGCGTGCCCATCTGGGTGAGTGGCACGGTCAACGCCCGGGTGGCCCGTCGGATTGCATCGTTCGGAAGCGGCTGGATCCCGTGGGGTCCGGCCATGGCCGACCCGGCCACGGGCATCGCCCGGATGCACGAGCTCCTCGACGGCCTCGGACACGACCCGGCCGGCCTGCAGGTCACCGGCTCGATCCCGGTCGTCCAGAGCGACGACGGCATCGACCTGGCGGCCACCATGGCCGGGGCACCGGTGCTGCTCGATGCCGGCGTCACCGACTGCCGGATCGGTGTTCGGGTACCCGGCGACCGGGATGCGGCCACCGAGTACCTCGCCACCGTGGTCGCAGCCTTCGACACGGCGACCGGAAGGACTCCCCGGTGAAGCTCGGGCTGTTCGGGATCAACATGGGCGGCCTCGCCGACCCCGATTCGATGGCTCAGGTGGCGGTCGCCGCCGAAGAAGCCGGCTACGAGTCGGTCTGGACGGGCGAGCACCTCGTCACCGCCAGCCCCCGCACACCACCTTCGCCGGTCACGCCCGACACCCACTTCGTCGACCAGATCGCGTCGCTGTCCTTCCTCGCTGCCCACACCACGACCCTGCGCCTGGGAACCGGCATCGTGATCCTCCCCCAGCGCACGCCGGTGGTCCTCGCCAAGGAACTCGCATCGCTGGACGTGCTCTCTGGTGGTCGCCTCGAGTTCGGGATCGGCGTCGGCTACGTGCCCGTCGAGTTCGAGGCCGTCTCGGTGCCCTTCGGCGAGCGGGGTGCCCGCACCGACGACCACCTCGACGCCATGCGGGCGCTCTGGCGGGGCGACCTCGAGTTCGAGGGCCGCTTCACGTCCTGGCACGGTGCCGAGGCCCATCCCCGCCCCGTCCAGCCCGGCGGGCCGCCCGTCCACGTCGGCGGCGGATCGACAGCCACCTGGCGGCGTGCCGTCACGAAGGGCAACGGCTGGTACGGGTTCGCCGTCACGCCCGACTTCGTGTCGAAGGCGCTGGCCGCCCTCGCCGAGGCCGCCGAGACCCATGACCGTCCGGCCGGTCTGGGCGACCTCCAGATCAGCGTGTCGCCGGCCGCACCGGTCGATCGGGACCTGTGCTGTCGCTACGAGGACCTCGGCGTGGACCGGATCATCGTCGTCCAGGACTTCCGGGCGATGTCGGGAGGACCCGACCCCGAAGCGGCCGATCGGGCGGTCGCCCGGCTCGAGGCCCTGGCTGCCGAACTCGACCTGCCCTGACCGCTCAGCCGAAGCGGCTGCGGTTGGCGGCGACCCACCGGTAGACGGGGCCACCCAGCCAGACGAGGGGCGGGACGGCGATGACCCTGCCCACGAGGCCCCAGCCGCCACCCAGTTCACGAAGCGCCCTGGCTACGGCTCGATGGCCCGAGAGGCGCCTGCCGTCGGCCACCCACCAGACGGCGGCCGACACCTCGTCCGGCGTCAGGCCCAGGCGGTCGAGGTCGAGGTCGGCCGACGGCGCCATCGGCACCTCCCCCCGGGCCGCCACCCAGTCGGCACAACGTCGGCAGAACCCACACTCCCCGTCGTAGACCAGCACACGTGGATGATCCCACGGCGGTGTGCTTGACTCGGTACTTCACATTTCGAGCGGAAGGAACCGCGATGCCCGACAACTACTCCAAGGTGCTGCTGGACGAATCCGAAATGCCGACCCGGTGGTACAACATCATCCCGGACCTCCCCGAGCCTCCCCCTCCCCCACTCCACCCCGGAACACACGAGCCGATCGGCCCCGACGACCTGGCGCCCCTCTTCCCGATGGGGCTGATCCTCCAGGAGGTCAGCGACGAGTCGTACATCGACATACCCGCCGAGGTGCTCGACATCTACCGGCTCTGGCGCCCCAGCCCTCTGCTGCGGGCCCGCCGCCTCGAGAAGGCGCTCGACACCCCCGCCAAGATCTTCCTCAAGTACGAGGGCGTCAGCCCGGCCGGCTCCCACAAGCCCAACACGGCGGTACCACAGGCCTTCTACAACGCCCAGGAAGGGGTCAAACGCATCACCACCGAGACCGGCGCCGGTCAGTGGGGCACGGCGATGGCATTCGCCACTGCCCAGTTCGGCATCGAGTGCGAGGTCTGGCAGGTGCGCTCCTCCTACGACCAGAAGCCCTACCGGCGCACGATGATGGAACTCTGGGGCGCCACCGTGCACCCCAGCCCGTCCGACCTGACCGAATCCGGCAGGGCCATCCTGGCCGCCGACCCAGACTGCCCCGGCAGCCTCGGGATCGCCATCTCGGAGGCCGTCGAGAAGGCGGTCCAGCGCGACGACACCCGCTACGCCCTCGGCAGCGTCCTCAACCACGTGCTCCTGCACCAGACGATCATCGGCGAGGAGGCACTGCTCCAGATGGCGAAGGTCGGCGAGACCCCCGACCTGCTGGTCGGCTGCACCGGCGGCGGATCCAACTTCGGCGGCCTGTCGTTCCCGTTCCTGCGGGAGAAGCTGGCCGGACGCATGAACCCGACCATCCGGTGCGTCGAGCCCGCCTCGTGTCCTTCCCTCACCAGGGGCGAGTACCGCTACGACTTCGGCGACACCGGACAGCTCACGCCGCTCGTCAAGATGCACACGCTGGGACACTCGTTCATCCCCGATCCGATCCACGCCGGCGGCCTCCGCTACCACGGCATGTCCCCGCTGGTCAGCCACATCTACGAGCTGGGCCTGATCGAGGCCGAGTCGATCCACCAGAACGAGTGCTTCGCCGCTGCGCTGCAGTTCGCCCGTACGGAGGGCATCGTTCCGGCCCCCGAGCCCAGCCACGCCATCGCCGCCGCCATCCGCGAGGCGCTGCGCTGCAAGGAGTCCGGCGAGGAGAAGGTGATCCTCACCGCACTCTGCGGACACGGCCACCTCGACCTGGGGGCCTACGAGAAGTACCTGGCCGGCGAGCTCGTCGACTACGACTACCCGGAGGACAAGATCGCCGAGGCGATGGCGAAGGTGCCGGTCCTGTCGTAGCCGGGAAGGCGGACTACAGCACCACGACCGAACGGATGACCTCGCCGCGCTCCATGCGGTGGAAGGCCTCCTCGACCTGGTCGAGGTCGATCGTCTCGGAGACGAAGCGGTCCAGGTCGAGGCGCCCCTGCAGATAGAGGTCGATCAGCATCGGGAAGTCGCGCTCCGGCAGGCAGTCGCCGTACCAGGACGACTTGAGCGTGCCGCCGCGGCCGAACACCTCGATCAACGGCAGCTCGAGTTGCATCGTCGGGTTGGGCACGCCGACCAGGACGACGGTGCCGGCCAGGTCACGGGCGAAGAAGGCCTGCTTGTAGGTCTCGGGCCGGCCCACGGCATCGATGGCCACATCGACGCCGTTGCCGTCGGTCAACGCCCGCACGGCCTCGACCGGGTCCTCGCTGCTGGAGTCGATGGTGTGGGTGGCGCCGAACTCCCTTGCCAGGTCGAGCTTCTTGGCGTCGATGTCGATGCCGATGATCGTGTGCGCCCCGGCCAGGCGGGCACCGGCGATGGCTGCGTTGCCCACGCCGCCACAGCCGAAGACGGCGACCGAGTCGCCCCGTCCGACGCCGCCCGTGTTCATGGCGGCGCCGAGGCCCGCCATGACCCCGCAGCCGACAAGGCCGGCGGCCTCCGGGCTGGCCGCCGGATCGACCTTGGTCGCCTGTCCGGCGGCGACGAGCGTCTTCTCGGCGAAGGCGCCGATGCCGAGTGCCGGTGAGAGCTCGACCCCGTCGAGGGTCATCTTCTGGGTGGCGTTGTGGGTGGCGAAGCAGTACCAGGGGCGCCCCCGCCGGCAGGAACGGCATTCGCCGCACACGGCTCGCCAGTTCAGGATGACGAAGTCGCCGGGTGCCACGTTGCTGACGCCCTCGCCGACCTCCTCGATGATCCCGGATGCCTCGTGTCCGAGCAGGAACGGGAAATCGTCGTTGATCGCACCCTCGCGGTAGTGCAGGTCGGTGTGGCAGACCCCGCAGGCCAGGACGGTCACGAGGACCTCACCGGGGCCCGGATCCGGCACCTCGATGGTCTCCAACGAGACCGGTTCACCCTTGGCCCTGGCAACCACGGCCCGAACGCTGTGCGGCATCTTGCGCCTCCCCTGATTCTCTCGGCGGGCGGCACGCTAACACCCACGTTCTCCGGAGATCACCCCCTCTCGGCGAACCGCTCCTTCGTCGCCGAGCGGTCGATCTTGCCGCTGGTGTTCCTGGGAAACTCCTCGAAAACGACTCGACGCGGATAGGCGAAGCGGGCCAGGTGCTCCCGGGCCAACAGTTGCAGCTCGTGGGCGAGGCTCTCACCCGGCACCCAGCCGGGGCCGAGTTCGACGACCGCCACCGGGCGGTCGCCGAGCACCGGGTCGGGTTCGGCGAACACGCACACCTCCGCCACGCACGGATGCGCCCGCAGGGCAGCCTCGACCTCCTCCGGCCCGACGACCTGGCCGGAGACCTTCATGGTCTGACCCATGCGGCCCAGGTACCAGAGGTAGCCGTCCCCGTCGAGGCGGCCACGGTCGCCGGTGAGGCACCAGCCGTCGACCAGGCGCTCTCCGGTCGCCTCGGGGCGCCCCCAGTAGCCGAGCATCGTGATCGGGTCGTCGGCGGAGGAGGCGATCTGGCCCTCCTCCCCCACCGCCACCGGCCGCAGGTCGTCGTCGAGGATCACCACCCTGCGCCCTGGTACGAGTCGGCCGATGGCGCCCTCGGGGGTCGGGTACAGCGCATTGCAGCCGGCGGCGACGTGGCTGGTCTCGGTGAGGCCGTAGTCGTCGTTGACACCGACGCCGAAGAGTCGGGTCACCTCTGCGCCGAACCCGGGGGGCAACGGGTCGCCGCCGGTGCAGATGGCCCGGAGGCTGTTCGACGGCGGTTCGTCGGGTGGCTGGAGCACCAGCCGGCGGAGCACCGCTGTGGCGAGGAACGCCCGGGTGATGCCCGTGGTGGCCAGCGTCCGGTGGACGCGTTCCGTGGAGAAGCGACCGGGCGTGGCAACGACGGGACAGCCGAAGTGGAGCGCCGGCAGGACGAGGTCGCCGAGCGAGCCCTGCCATGCCCACACCGACGGGGTCCAGTAGACGTCGTCCTCGTCGGGGGCGAGGTCGAACATGAGCTGGAAGCCGGGCAGGTGGCCGAGGAGCAGGCGGTGCCCGTGGAGGACCCCCTTCGGCGGGCCGGTCGACCCCGACGTGTAGAAGAGCAGCGCCGGGTCATCGGG
>CAJXIS010000041.1 GCA_913054115.1 uncultured Acidimicrobiaceae bacterium
AGGAGCAGCATCGGCACGAAGTTGGCGAATCCGGTGATCCCCACCCATGCCGCCGATCCGGTGATCCCATAGATCACGTAGGCACTGGTGATGTGCAGAATCCAGCGACCGGTGTTGGTGACGAGGCCCCCGGCCCAGAACAACCGATAGTTGCGGACCCCCAGTGCGGGGAACCTGGACCTACCGGCGACGGACACCCGCCGACAGTACGGGTGGGGATCGACCGGACGCCCATTGGCCGGAGTGCCCACCGGCCGGGATGCCAATCGGGCGCCCGCCGTGGCAGGCTCGGGCCATGAGCCTGCTTCTCACCGAACGACGGGGCCGCGTGGCGGTCCTCACCTTCAACGACCCCGACCGCCGCAACGCCATCTCCGACGAGATGAACGTCGCACTCGACACAGCCTTCGACGAGCTCGAAGCCGACGAGGGCGTCGGGGCGGTCGTGCTCATCGGCGCCGGACGGGCCTTCTGCGCCGGCGCTGTGATCGATGACCTGGTAGGGGCCGGAGAGAGCGAGGAGCGCAGCAGCGGCGACCTCCCCAGCATCTACCGCGGCTTCCTGCGGGTCGCCCACTCCCCCCTCGCCACCGTGGCGGCCGTCAACGGGGCCGCCGTCGGTGCGGGCATGAACATGCTGCTCGCCTGCGACCTCGTCGTCGCCGGGCGCTCGGCGAAGTTCGACACCCGCTTCCTCTCGATCGGCCTCCACCCCGGGGGCGGCCACATCTGGCGGCTCCGCCACCTCACCGACCTCGGCACCACCCGGGCCATGGTGCTGTTCAAGCAGATACTCGACGGCGAGGAGGCGGCACGCCGCGGCCTGGCCTGGGAGTGCGTCGACGACGACGACCTCCTGGAGGCGGCGATCGGCTACGCCGAACTGGCAGCCGCACACCCCAGGGACCTGGTGGCCAGCACCAAGGCGACCATCGCCGCAGGCCTGGCGGTCACCGAATCGAACGAGGCCGTCCAACTCGAGATCGCCCCACAGATCCGGTCGATGCACGAGCCGGCGTTCCTCGAGTTGATCGGCTCGCTCAAGGAGCGCATCAGCAGCAAGGACTGAGGCGGGGGTTCAGGTACTGCTCGTCAGTCCAGCCATTCGCGACACAGTTCGACGGCCCGGTCGGCCCACTCCTCAGCCGTGAGGGCGAACCGGAGATGGTCCTCCCAGACGCCGTTGATCTCGAGGTAGCGCTCAGCGAGTCCCTCACAGCGCAGGTCCAGCTTTTCGACGACCCGTCGCGACGGGACATTGTCGGGCACGATCGAGATCTGGAGACGATGCAGGCCGACCTCCTCGAAGGCGAACCGGGCCATCACGATGACGGCCTCCGGCACGTAGCCGTTGCCCGCCTGTGTCTCATCGATCCAATAGCCGATATGGGCGTTCTGGAACGCACCCCGGATCACGTTCGACAGGTTGACCTCCCCCGCCAACACGTCGTCGACGAAGAGGCCGAATCCATACCCCGTGCCGAGTTGGCGCTCCCGTCGCCTGGCGGCACAGCGGGCGGCGAACGTCTGCCGGTCGTGGGCGGGATCGGCCTGGCCTACTGGCCGACGAGGCTCCCAACCGGTCAGCCACTCGCCGTTGCGGTGCCGGACCTCCTGCCATGCCCCGAAGTCATCGACCTCGAGGGGGCGCAGGGTCAGCCGGCGTCCGTGCAGGATCGGCGGGTCGTTCATGGGGCCATGTTCCCCGCTGGAACGGGCGTCCGGCCAGCCGGGGAGGACCCCGGGTGGCGGATCAGTCCAGGATCTCGGCGAGGGCGCCGAGCAGGAGGGTGACGTTGCGCTGGCGGGCGGTGTGGCCCATGCAGCCGATCCGCCATACCTGGCCGGCGACCGGGCCGAGCCCTCCGCCGATCTCGATGCTGTAGCGCTCGAGCAGGATGCGGCGCACGTCGGCCTCGTCCATGCCCTCGGGGAGGCGGCCCTGCGGGATGCGCACCGAGGTGAGCTCGGGAAGGCGGTGGCCCTCCTGGGCGAACAACTCGAAGCCCATCTTCTGGAGTCCCTCCTGGAGCCGGTCGCCGCAGGCCTGGTGTCGGGCCTGGGCGTTCTCGAGGCCCTCCTCGAGGACCACGCCGAGGCCGGCGTGCAGTGCGTAGATCATCGAGATGGGCGCCGTGTGGTGGTAGGCGCGGGCGCCGCCACCGGTCACGTACTTGGCGATCATGGACAGGTCCAGGTACCAGGACTGGCTGCGATCAACGAAATTCGCGATGGCCCGATCGGACACCGTGACCGGCGAGAGGCCGGGCGGCACACCGATGCACTTCTGCGTGCCGCTGTAGGCGAGGTCCACGCCCCACTCGTCGATCTCGAGCGGGATGCCGCAGAGCGAGGTGACGCAGTCGACCAGGAACAGGGCATCGCCCTTGCCGGCGCCGATCTCTGCGAGGTCGTTGCGGACGCCGGTCGAAGTCTCGGCGTGGACGATGGCGATGACCTTCGGGTTCGGGTGGGCGTCGAGCATGCGCTGCTGCTCGATGGCCTGTCCCCACTCGGCATCGACCCGCACGACCTCGGCGCCGAGGCGGCTGGCGACGTCGCACATGCGCTCGCCGAAGACGCCGTTGACGCCGATCACGACGACGTCGCCGGGGGCGAGCACGTTGCAGAAGGTGGCTTCCATGCCAGCCGAACCGGTCGCCGACACGGGGAAGGTCAGGGCGTTGTCGGTCTTGAAGACGGCCCGCAGGCGGTCGTTGGTCTCGTCGAGCAGCGCGATGAACTCGGGGTCGAGGTGGCCGAGCACGGGTCGTCCGAAGGCCTCGATGACCTCGGGATACGGGTTGCCCGGACCTGGCCCCATCAACAGGCGGTCACTGTGTCCCATGCGGGCGAACTGTAACAGGATATTTCCCCGCAGTAAAGAATGTTTCCGGTGACGAAACTCGCTGGTCAGGCCCTCCCGGCGGCCGGCGGATCCCCGACCTGTGCGGCGACCAGGCCGTCGAGGATGTCAGCCTCGGAGACGAGGCACTCGTCGAAGCCCAACTGGCGCATCACCTTGACCAGCACGCACAGTCCACCCACGATCACGTCGGTCCGGGCCTCCTCCATGCCGGGATTCTCCAGCCGCTGCTCCCGGTTCTCGGTGACCAGGGTCCGGAACACGTCCTCGACGGCCTCCCTGGTGAGCCGGAAGTGGTGGATCAGGTCCCGGTCGTACTCGGCCAGGCCCAACTCGACCGCAGCCACGCACGACACGGTGCCGGCGAGGCCGACGAGGGTCCGCACCTCCGACACCGATGGGATCTCGCGCCGTACATCGTCGATATGCCCCTCGACGATCGAGAGGCAGGCTGCCAACTCCTCGGGCAGCGGCGGGTCGTGCTCGATCCACTGCTCGGTCAGCCGCACGCAGCCGATGTCGCACGACAGGACGCCCTCGGCCTCATCGGTCCCGACCACGAACTCGGTCGAGCCGCCCCCGATGTCGAGGACCAGGAACGGCCCGTCGGCCGGGTCGAGGTCGGCGGTGGCCCCGGCGAACGAGAGGCGCCCCTCCTCGAGGCCCGGAAGCAGCTCGGGCCGGACCCCGAGGGCTGCCTCGGCGGCGTCGAAGAACTCGTCGCGGTTGACCGCATCCCTGGCGGCGGATGTGGCCGTGGCACGCACCCGGGTCACCCCGTGCCGGTCGAGCACCTGACGGAACTCCTCGAGGACCGCTACCACCCGGGCGATGGCCTGCGGGGCGAGCCGACCGGTGGCATCGACCCCCTCGCCCAGTCGGGTGATCCGCATCAGCCGCTCGACGGTCGTCGTGCCGTCACCGATCAGGAGCCTCGTCGAGCTGGTCCCACAATCGACGGCGGCGACGAGTTCAGGCACCGTCGTGTCCACCGATTTCTCGGGGCTCCCGACCACCCCGGTCGGCCCGTGCGCCTGCAACTGCTCTTCGACCCAGCGTCCGACCGGATCGTCGCCGCCAGCCAGGTGCCATGCGTAGTGGGCATGGAGGCACTTCACGCCCTGCCGGGTACCGCCCACCCCACCGCTCGGCCGGGGCCCCTCGTGGTCGGCGGGGATCGCTCTCTCGCGCTCCGATGCGTACCGGTCGTGGGCGGCAGCCAGTGCCGCTGCGTCGACGGCGGCCTCGGCGGCGCGGACGCCGCCCGTCGACTCGAGCGTGCCGACCCGGGACCGGAGGTCGGCACCCACCAGCCAGTACCGGGTGGGCATCGGTCGGCCGTCGTCCAACAGCGGGTGGTTCATGATCACGACCGGCAGTCCGGCGGCGTCACGAACCACGATCTCGAAGGCACCCAGTGGCGGGCGTCCGAGCAAATGCTCGACCTGCGCCCGCTCGTCGTCGGTGGGCACGGCTGGCGGCTCCCCTCCCCTACACGAAGGCGATGATCACGACCACCAGCAGGACGACCGCCACGGCAACCGGCAGCAGCCGCTTGAGCACCGGGGCGCCGGCTGCGCCCAGCAGGTCGACCGCCTCGGCCTCCGGTGCGTCGATGACGCGCACCTGTTCTTCGGAGATTTCAGAGCTTTCGGGCACATCCGCCACCTCCGCCACCTCCGCCTCGGAAACCTCAGGCACCTCCGCCACCTCCGCCGGCTCGTCCTGTTCCAGGAGCCCACTCAGGTTCTCGGCGAACTGGCCCATCAACTTCTTCGACACGTCGGCCATCACGCCCCGGCCGAACTGGGCCACCTTGCCGGTCACCTTCAGGTCGGTGGTGACCGTGACCCTGGTGCCGGTGGCGGTCGCTGTCATCTCGGCGGTGATTTCCGCAGCGGCGTTGCCGGCGCCACGGGTGTCGCGACCCTCGGCCCGCAGGACCGCCCGGTAGCCGACATCGTCCTTCTCGACGAAGCTGGCCGCCCCCTTGTACTGGGCGGTGATGGGACCGACCTTGACCTTCACCACGCCCCGGTACTCGTCGCCCTCGACCTCCTGGAGTTGGGCGCCCGGCAGGCAGGGAGCGATGCGCTCGAGGTCGGTCATGACCAACCAGACCTGCTCGATCGGCGAGCCCACCTCGAATTCGTTGCTCAGTTCCATGCTCTCAGTTCCATGCCCTCAGTTACCTGCTCTCAGAATCATGCCCTCAGTTACCTGCTCTCAGAATCATGCCCTCGGTTCCATGCTCTCAGATCCGTCAACTCGAGTTCGACGGTCCGTCGTCAGTCCGTCGTCGGTCCATCGGCAATCAGTTCCAGGCCAGCAGGTCGTCAACCGTGTCGATGTCGGCGGGCTCGCCGTCGCACGCTACTTCCACCGCCTCAGATGCCCTCCAGCGCAGGAGGAGCCGCGCACCCGAATCGCCGGAAATAGGAAGCTCGTCCCAGAGGTGGGCGGCGACCTTGACCGGTGGCCGCCGGCGACCGTCGAAGGTGGCACAGACGAGGTCTCCGGGCTGCCCGGCCACCGCCAGCCACGCCTCGGCAGGGACACCCGGCGTGTCGGCCAGGCCGACGACCATCGCCTCGTGACCGACCGCCCTGCAGTGCGCCACCGCCCGCTGCAACGAGATCGCCTGCCCGTCGGCCCAGTCCGGATTGTGGATGACGGTGGCCGACGCCGGGAGCAACGACGCGAGGTCGGCGGCACCCGTCACGACCACGAGCTCGTCGAGGCCGGCGGCAGCGGCAGCGTCGATCGAATGGGCGGCAAGGGGACGGCCGCGGACATCGGCAAGCAGCTTGTGGCCCTCGCCGTCCCAGCGGGATCCCCCACCGGCGGCCAGCACGACGGCTGCGATCGTCATCTCGGCCCTCCCTCGGCCGGTCAGTCGTGGATCGGCCCCGACGAGGCGCTCAGCGCCTGCGCCGAACGACCCGTCCGGAGAGCGATGATCTCCGCAACGATCGAGATGGCGGTCTCCTCCGGCGTGCGTGCCCCGATGTCAATCCCGAGTGGCGACCGCAGCCGGGCGATGCCCGCATCGTCGACCCCCGCCTCACGCAGTCGAACCAGTCGGTTCTCGTGCGTACGGCGAGAACCCATGACGCCGATGTAGCCCACCCCGGTCGCAAGCGCCGACACGATCGCCGGGACGTCGAACTTGTTGTCGTGGGTCAGGACGCAGACGGCGTCCCGCTGCCCGAGGTCGGCACCGACCTGGTCGAGGAGGCGATTGGGCCAGTCGACCACCACCTCGTCGGCGAGGGGGAAGCGCTGCCGGGTGGCGAAGACCTCTCGGGCATCGCACACGGTGACCCGGTAGCCGAGCACCTTGGCGACCCTCACCAGCGACGCCGTGAAGTCGACGGCACCGAAGATCAGCATCCTCGGCGGCTGGGCGAAGCTCTCGATGAAGACCCGGACATGGTCCTCCCTGGCCTCGCCGTGCTCGCCGTAATTGCGCACGCCGCTGCGCCCCGCCGCCAGTTCGCCGAGGGCGTCGCGCTCGACGACCCGGTCGAGGTTGGCGTCGCCCAGGGTGCCCATCGTGCCTTCCGGCCGGACGAGCAGCTTGGCGCCGGCACCCGGACCCTCGACCACCGTGGCCAGGGCGAAGGCCGACTGTTCGCGGAGCAGGGATGCGACGGCGTCGAAGATCGGGGTCGCGGTTCCCGACTCGGGGGTGGCATCCATCGCGCTACCAGTCCAGCGGCTCGATGAAGAGGTGGATGGTGCCGCCACAGGTCAGGCCGACGGCGAACGCCTCGTCGTCGCTGTAGCCGAACGACACCAGCCGGCGGTCGTTGCTCTCGAGCACCTCGAGTGCCTCGACGACGACGGCACCCTCGACACAGCCCCCGGACACCGAACCGGCGACCTCGCCATCGTCGGCGACCGCCATCGTGGCGCCGGGCAGGCGGGGCCCGGAGCCCTCGAGGTCGATGACACGTGCCAGGGCGACCCGTCGTCCCTGACGGCGCCAACGCTCGAGGTCGCTGAGAATCTCCCGCATGGGCGCAAGGCTAGGCAGCAGTGGCCCCACGTGAGGGGTTCAGGCGGAACGCGCCCGGACAGAGCGCGCCCGGGCAGAACGCGCTCAGGTGGCGCGGTTGAGGACGCGGCCGACGACCTCGGCGAACTCAGACGGCCGCTCGACCACCGACACGCCGCACTCCTTGAGGATCTCGACCTTCTCGGCTGCCGACTCCCCCACGGTCGACACGATGGCGCCGGCGTGGCCCATGGTGCGTCCCTTCGGGGCGGTGAGTCCGGCGATGTAGCCGACGACCGGCTTGTACATGTGCTCCTTGGCGAACGCCGCCGCCTCGGCCTCCTGGGGGCCACCGATCTCGCCGATCATCACGACCACCCTGGTCTCGGGGTCCTGCTCGAAGGCGGCCAGGTGGTCCTTGAAGGAGCTGCCGTTGATCGGGTCCCCGCCGATGCCGATGCTCGTGCTGACGCCGATGCCGGCGGTCTTGAGTTGGGAGGCGGCCTCGTACCCGAGCGTGCCCGAGCGACCGATGATGCCGACCTCGCCCGGCATGTAGATGTGGCCGGGCATGATGCCGAGCAGCGCCTTCCCGGGGCTGATGACCCCGGCACAGTTGGGCCCGATGAGCTGCATGCGACGCTCGACCTTGTAGCGGCGCATGTAGCGCTTGACCGTCATCATGTCCTGGGCGGGGATGCCGTCCGTGATGCACACCGCCGATCGGAGGCCGGCGTCGGCCGCCTCCATCAGGGCATCGGCGGCGAATGGCGGTGGCACGAACACGATCGACACCTCGGCGCCGGTCTCCCTGACGGCGTCCTTGACGGTGTCGAACACCGGACGGTCGTGGTGCATGGTGCCGCCCCGACCCGGGGTGACGCCTCCCACGACGTTGGTGCCGTACTCGATCATCTCCTCGGCGTGGAAGGACCCGATGCGGCCGGTGAAGCCCTGCACAAGCACCCGGGTGGTCTCGTCGATGACGATGCTCATGCTGCGTTCTCCTTGTTGACTGCGGCGACGGCCTTCTCGGCGGCTTCGGCCAGGGTGTCCGCGGTGATGAGCGTGACATCGCTCTCGGCGAGGATGCGGCGCCCCTCCTCGACGTTGGTGCCGGACAGTCGAACGATCACCGGCACCTGGATGTCGAGTTCGTGCATGGCCTTGACCACGCCCTCGGCGACCCAGTCGCAGCGGTTGATGCCGGCGAAGATGTTGACGAGGATCGCCCGGACGCTCTCGTCGGACCGGACAAGGTTGAATGCCTTGGCGACACGCTCGGGGGAGGCGCCGCCGCCGATGTCGAGGAAGTTGGCCGGCTCGCCGCCCGAGTGCTTGATCATGTCCATGGTGGCCATGGCCAGTCCGGCGCCGTTGATGATGCAGCCGATGTCGCCGTCGAGACCGACGTAGCTGAGACCACGGTCGTTGGCCCGCATCTCGCGCGGATCCTCCTGCGACTTGTCCCGGAGCTCCGACACCTTCTGGTGCTTGAACAGGGCGTTGTCGTCGAAGGTCATCTTGGCGTCGAGGGCCAGCATCCGGCCATCGCCGGTGACGACCAGCGGGTTGATCTCGACCATGGTGGCGTCGAGTTCGCGAAATGCCCGGTAGCTGGAGATCAGCAGGTTTGACGCCTCCGAGATGGTCGCCGGGTCGAGGCCCAGTGCGAAGGCCACCTCCCTGGCCTGGAAGGCCTGGAGGCCCACCGCCGGTTCGATGACAATTCGGATCAGCGAATCGGGGTCCTCTTCGATGATCTGCTCGATCTCCAAGCCGCCGGCGGCCGAGGCAACCAACATGATCCGCTCGGTCGTACGGTCGAGGACGAATGCGACGTAGATCTCGCGGGCGATGTCGACCGTCTGTTCGATGTAGAGGCGGAAGACGCCCCGCCCACGTTCGCCGGTCTGATCGGTGACGAGGCGGGTGCCGAACAGGTCGTCGGCCGCCGACCACACCTCCTGCTCGCTGCTGCACAGACGGATGCCGCCGGCCTTGCCGCGGCCCCCCCCGTGTGGACCTGGGCCTTCACGACCCATGCACCGCCACCGATCTCGGTGGCCCGATAGGTGGCCTGCTCTGGGCTGTAGGCGAGGCCGCCCACGGGAATCGGCACGCCGAACTCCGCAAGCAGTGACTTGGCCTGGTACTCGTGGATGTCCATCGTGTGGTCTCCGGAGTTGCTTGGTCTGGGAATCTGGGATTCAGAAAATCTGGCGTTCAGGAAATCTTGTGGCTAGCGAGCGCTGATGGCGGCGTCGGTCGCCACCACGTTCTCGGCCATGCGTGCGGAGGCGGCGTCGATCATGCGGCCGTCGAGTTGCGCAGCACCGCGGCCCTCGGCGGCGGCCTCCTCGAGGGCGATGAGGATGCGCCTGGCCCGGTCGACCTCTTCGGCCGGCGGCGTGAAGACCTGGTTGGCCAGTTCGATCTGGCTGGGGTGGATGGCCCACTTGCCCTCGTAGCCGAGGGCGGCGGCACGGCGGGCGCCCAGCAGGAAGCCGTCTGGGTCCTTGAAGTCGCCGAAGGGGCCGTCGATCGCACGCACGCCGTAGGCACGACAGGCGACGAGCATCCGGGAGAGCCCCTCGTGCCACTGGTCGCCGGGGTAGTCGGGGTTGAGGCCACCGATGTTGGTGGTGCGGGCGCGGCAGGAGGCTGCGTAGTCGGCGACGCCGAAGTGCAGCGCCTCCATTCGGTCACTCGAACGGGCGATGTCCTCGACGTTGGCCATGCCGAGCGTGGTCTCGATGAGTGCCTCGAGCCCGATGCGGTGCCCGATCCCCATGGCCTCCTCGATCTGGGTGACCATGGCATCGACCATGTAGACGTCGGCGGCGACTCCGACCTTCGGGATCAGGATGGTGTCGAGGTGCTGGCCGGCCTGTTCGACGACATCGACGACGTCCCGGTACATGTAGTGGGTGTCGATGCCGTTGATCCGCACCGAGACGGTCTTGCCCATGCCCTGCCAGTCGATGTCCTGCAGTGCCTCGATGACGTTCTTGCGGGCCTGGACCTTGTCGCCGGGCGCCACGGCGTCCTCGAGGTCGAGGAAAACGAAGTCGGCGCCGCTGTTGGCGGCCTTTTCGAACATCCCCGGGTTGGATCCGGGCACGGCAAGTTCACTGCGTTGCACCCGCTGACGCGGCGGGGGGTACCTGGTATGGCTCACAGTCGTCTCCGATCGAGCACCACGGCGGGTCTGGACAGACTGTCGGGAGGTCTGCTGCTTGATTTGTCGGGAATCTTGCTGCCGTCGACGCTCGCGGCGTCGATACAGCATGCCCCAACTTCCACCCTGAGTCAAGAGAATCTACTGGCAGGAATATGCCGAGTCGTCTAGGTTGTTCGACATGCCCGTCGACACGCCGAAAACCGCCGATCCCACCGCCGGCGACCACTCCACGGCCGACGCTGCCCTGCGCGCCGACATCCGCCGCCTCGGCAACCAACTCGGCAACTCCCTCGTGCGCCAGCACGGCGAGACCCTGCTCGAGACGGTGGAAACGGTGCGCCGCCTCGCCCGCGGCCTGCGCAAGAGCGGCGGCCCCGATGGCACCACCGGAGAGCTCACCCGCATGCTCGCCGACGCCGACGCCGAGCAGGCCATCCGCCTGGTCCGCGCCTTCACCATGTACTTCCACCTCGCCAACGTGGCGGAACAGGTCCACCGCATCGAGGACCTCAACATCGGCGGCGCCCGCGCCGACAGCCACTTCGACGAAACGGTGCACCGCCTGGTCGATGCCGGCATCCCGCCAGCCGACATCGCCGCCCTCGTCAACCGCGCCGACCTCCAGCCCGTCGTACCCGGTGTCGCTCACCGCACGAAGCCAGCT
>CAJXIS010000042.1 GCA_913054115.1 uncultured Acidimicrobiaceae bacterium
GACCTCGGTGGGCGAACCCTCTGCGATGACCTGTCCGGCTTCCAGGCAGTAGACCCGGTCCGACAGGGCCATGATCATCGGCATGTCGTGCTCGATCACGACCATGGTGGCGCCGAGTTCGCCCTGGATCTCCTTGAGGAGTGGCCCGAACGCCTCGGTCTCCCGCTGCGCGATACCGGCCGTGGGTTCGTCGAGGCAGAGGATGCGAGCGTCGAGGGCGAGGAGTCCGGCCAACTCGACGATGCGCCGGGTCCCCGTGGAGAGTTCGGCCACGAACATGTCGGCGTAGCGTCCGAGTCCGAGGAAGTCGATCAGCTCGGCGGCCTGGGAGCGCTTGGCCTGTTCGGCCCGCCCCGAGCCCGGGAGCATGAGAGCGGTCGAGAGGAATCCGGTGCGGCCACGGGCCTCGAGCGCCACCTGCACGGTCTCGCGGACGGTGAGTTCCGGGAAGAGGCGGGCGGCCTGGAACGTACGACCGAGGCCGGTGCGTGCGCGCTGTGAGGCGGACAGCCTGCCCATGTCCCGTCCGAGGATCTCGACGCTGCCCTCCGACGGGACGAAGCCACCGATGGCGTTCATGAGCGTCGACTTGCCGGCGCCGTTGGTGCCGATGAGGCCCACGACCTCGCCGTGTTCGACGAGGATGGTTGCCCGGTCGACGGCTCGGAGGCCGCCGAAGGAGACGGACACGTCTCGCACGGCGATGGCCGGTCCATCGACGACTACCCGATCGGTCCGCCCGCTGATCACGGTCGCAGGTGGCGTGGTGAGCGTCTTGACCGGGGCCTCTGGGAGACGGCCTTCGACCCAGGCGAGCAGCGCATCGCGTGCCGAGTAGGCGATCTGGATCAGGCCACCGGGGAAGTAGAGCAGCAGGATCAGGAGGCCGATGCTGGAGGTGAAGAGCGGCACGAGGTCGTTGCCGGGCCAGAAGGCGGGTAGGCCGACGACCCAGAGGGCTCCGAGCACGGGGCCCATGAGGCTGCCGAGGCCGCCGATCACGATGATCGAGACCATGCGGAGCGAGTCGCCGATCAGAAAGAAGCGGTCGGCGTAGTTGATCGTCTGGACGAGGCCGCCGAGCAGCGCACCACCGAGGCCGGCGATGCCACCGGCCAGCGAGAAGGCCAGCAGCTTCGACCGGGTGGGCGAAACGGTGTAGGCGGCGGCAGTGTTTTCGTTTTCGCGAACGGCGATGATCGAGCGGCCGATGCCGCTGCGGCGCAGTCGGGCGACCAGGGCGAGCACGATGGCGAGTACGGCCAGGCAGAGCAGGTAGTAGGAGCGCTGCGTGGTGAGGTCGATCGGACCGAGGCTGCCCCTGCGGTAGGCGACCGTGCGACTGTTGTTGCCGCTCAGTATCGGTCGTCGGTAGAAGTACTGCTGGGCGGCCATGGCGAAGGCGAAGGTCGTCACTGCAAGGAGCAGGCCCTTGACGCGGAGGGCGCCGAGGCCGATCACGGCAGCCGATGCGGCGCCGACGACGGCGGCGAGGAGCATGGAGACCAGGTACGGCGTCTTCGGCAGGCTGACGCTGAAGAACTCCCACTTGTCGCCGATTCCGACGCCGAACTCGAGGCCGCGGTTGAAGCCCGCAGCGAAGAGTGCGCCGATGCCCGCAAACGCCATCTGGCTGAGCGAGAGTTGGCCGGCCCAACCGGTGACGATCGTGAGCGAGACGGCGCAGACGGCGAAGGCGACGATGCTGGCGTAGAGGAAATGGCGTGACGGGAGCGGCACGATGAACGGCATCGCCACGGCGATGAGGCCGAGGGCACCGAGTGCCATGTGGGAGAGGTGCCGGACCCACCACACCTGGAGGAGGCGTTCGGGTACCGGTCGTTGCCGAGGGGTGAATGAAAAGGAGCTCTCGTCATCGGTGCTCGAGCGGCTCTGGAGCGCCACGGCGGCCACGACGACCACGAACAGGAGCAGGTCGACGAGACCCATCTGGTCGAGGAACACGAACTGCACGTGTGCCTGGGCGATCCCGATGACGATGCCGGCCGCCAGCGCCCGGGGGAACGAGACCATGCCGCCGATGACCGCCGCAGCGAGTGCCCGGATCATCGTGTTCGGACCGAGGTTGGCGAGGCCCGTGATACCGCCCCGGTTCCCGGACAGCATGATCAACGAGATGCTCGAGAGTGCGCCGCCGACCGTCCAGACGAAGAGCGACACCAACTTGGGGTCGATGCCGGAGAGCCGGGCCAGGTCGGCGTTGCCGGCTGATGCCTGCACGGTCTGGCCGAAGACCGTCCGGTTGAGGAACCAGGCGAGGGCGATCGTGATCAACGGGACGGTAATGAGGATCACCAGCTTGGCGCCCGTGATCCGTAGGCCGAACACGTCGTCCCAGGTGGTCGGAATCGCGACCGGGAAGCGGACGCCGCGGGTGGTCTCGAAGTCCGGGTAGGCGGTCATGACGGCCTGCATCAACTGGGCGATGCCGATGGTGGCGACGAGAACGATGACCCGGGGCGAGTTGAACAACCGGCGGATCACCGCCCGTTCGACGAGTGCGCCGACGAGGGTGCCGACGAGCATTGCCGCGATCAGGGCGATCCAGAACGGCCACTTGTAGTTGATGACCAGGAGGCCGAGCAGCCCGGAGGCGGGCAGGCCCATGTTGCCGACCGCCAGGTTGATGACCTTGGTGGACCGGTAGACGAGGACGATGCCGAGGGCGAGCAGCCCGAACACCATCCCGTTGATGAGCCCGTCGAACCAGAGTTGACGGGTGGTCCAGGCGGCGAGCACGGCCGGTTGGGCGACCAGTCCGAGTACCCCCATATCAGCCGCCCTCCCTGCCGAGGAACACGGCACGGGCGAGGTCGTCGCGTTCGAGGAGTTCCTGCGCCGGGCCCTCGAAGCGGATCTGTCCCTTTTCGAGGAAGATGGCCCGGTCTGCGACGGCGAGGGCGATGTTGAGGGACTGCTCGACGATGATGATCGTCTGGCCCTGTTCCTGGAGCCGTTCGATGACGCCGAGCAGGTCCTGGACGACGGTGGGGGCGAGGCCGAGCGAGAGTTCGTCGATGAGCAGGATCTCGGGGTCGTGCAGCAGGACCCGGGCCAGGGCGAGCATCTGCTGCTGGCCGCCGGACATCGACGATGCCCGCTGGTCCTGGCGTCCGGCCAGGTCGGGGAACAGTTCGAAGACCCGGTCGATCCGGTTGGCGACGTCGGTGCGGTCGCGGCGGTGGATGTAGGCGCCCATGGTGAGGTTCTGGCGGACCGTCATGTCAGGGAAGACGCCCTTGCCGCCGGGCAGCTGGTGGATGCCGAGGGCGGCGCGCATCTGTGGCGACGTGTAGGTGATCGTTCGGCCGCCGAGGCGTACGACTCCCCGGCGTGGGGTGCCGAGGCCGCTGATCACGCGCAGGAGGGTGGACTTGCCGGCCCCGTTGGTGCCGAGCAGGGCCAGCGTCTCACCCTGCTTCACCTCGAAGCCCACGTCGAAGAGCACCTGGACCGGTCCGTAGCAGAAGTCCAGGTTGTTGACCTGCAGGGCGGGGATCTCGTCCGATTCGTGGCGGCGCTTCTCCTCGTCCTGCTCGTCGAGCAGTTCCTGGACGTTGAGCGACAGGTCGTGGCGGACGTGGCGGGCGCCTCGGTAGAGGATCCAGCCGCCGAGGATCGAGGTGGGCACCGACAGGACGAGCGCGGTGGTGCGCGGGCCCCAGGCGTCAGTGAACAGCAGTGAGATGAGGCCGCCGCCGGCGGCGCCGATGAAGAAGATGTAGAGCGTGATGAGCGCCGTGCCGGTGCCGCGCAGCCGGTAGGGGACGATCGACTGCATCAGCGGGCCGACCATGGCGAAGGCGGCGATGAACAGGACGGTCTGGGGCACGCCGAAGGCGATGAACAGCGGGACGTTCGGCACGGCGTACTGGATCGGCTTGAACAGGGTGCCGAGGCCGATACAGAGGCCGACCATTCGCAGGGACCGGGTGGGATCCTCGCGCCAGAGCCGGTCGAACTTGGGGCCCACGTACAGGAGCCCGAACACGGCGAAGATGCCGCCGACGGTGATGGTGACGCCGCGGTCGAGCGGGTCGAGGTTCCAGCGCTCCTCGAGGTAGAGGCTCTCAAGGACGGGAACGGTGAAGAGGCCGAACCCAAGCGCGCTGAAGCCGACGACCACGGTCTTGACGGTCCGGATCTGCATGAGGCGGGAGAACGCCGCGTCGAGGGAGACCGGGAGGGGGTCCTCCTCGACGAACGACTCGCCGAGCACGTCGATCTTCTCCCACTGGCCGCGGGGCGGCTCCTTCATGAAGAAGGCGGCGATAGCCAACACCGCCACCGGGATGCCGAAGAGGTAGTAGGCCCAGCGCCAGCCGTCGATCTCGCCTGGCCCGTTGGCGGCCACGGCCACGGCGCCGACGAGGACGGGGCTGATGACGGCGACCAAGCGTGCCGAACCGCTCATGGTTGCGCCCAGGCGTCCGCGGATGCCGATGGGGTAGGTGTCGGCCATGATCGACGAGTGGACGGGGATGGTGTTGGCCTTGGCGATGCCGACGCCGAACCGGGCCCAGAAGAAGGCGAAGGCGTTGGGGGCGAGGCCGGACAGGAAGACCATGAAAGTGAAGAAGACGCTGGACCAGCCGATGATCGGGACACGTCGCATGCGGTCGGCCGCCCAGCCCATCGGGATGGCGCCGAAGACGACGAAGGCGCTCGAGGAGGCGGCGATGAACGTGATGGTCCCGTCGCTCACGCCGAATGTGTCGCGGATCTCGGGGGCGAGAACGGTGATCGCCGCCGTCTGGAGTTCGTCGAGCGAGGCCAGCAGCAGGAGCACGATGAAGGTGGCGGCGCCACCGCCCATGGCGAGGCCCTTGCGGATGCTGATGCCCTCGGACTTGACGCCGGGGAGCAGGTCGTCGGCGAACAGGATCTCGGAGGCGGCCTGCATCTCCTCGCGTCGCGCCTCTTCTGCGAGGACCGTCGCCGCCAGTGCTGCGGCGCCGGTGGGCGCGTTCCCGCCGGGGGGCGGCGCGTCAGGCGCCGGGGGATTGGCCATGGGGCGTGACCCTAACCGCGCTACGAATCTGACGCGGCGTCAGAAAACGACGGATCGGAGGTTTCGGGTCGGTGCGCCCTACCATCCTATAGCCATGTCCGACCCCACTTCGACCGCTTTCGACCGCAACCGATCCCTCGAACGGATGGCCACCGAGCGCTTCGACCTGCTCGTCGTCGGTGGTGGTGCCACGGGAACGGGCATCGCCCTCGACGCCGCCTCCCGGGGCCTGTCGGTCGCCCTGGTCGACAAGGCCGACCTGGCTTCGGGTACCTCGTCGAAGTCCTCGAAGTTGGTGCACGGGGGGCTGCGCTACCTCCAGCAGGGCGAGTTCGGCCTCGTGTACCAGGCGCTCGCCGAGCGTCGACGGCTGCTGCGCAACGCCCCCCACCTGGTGGCGCCACTGTCGTTCGTCATCCCCATCCTGCGCAGCGGCGGGGTCATCGACCGGCGCCTGGCCCGGGCCCTCGGGCTGGGGCTGTGGCAGTACGACCTGACGGGTGGGGCCCGCCTGGGCTGGCACAAACGGCTCGACACCGACCAGGTGCTCGCCCGACTACCCCAGTTGCGCCGTGACGAGATCGCTGCGGGGTACCTCTACTGGGACGCATGGGTCGACGATGCCCGCCTGGCCCTGACGCTCGCCAGGACGGCGGCACTCGACCACGGTGCCGCGGTGGCGACCTACACGCGGCTCGTCGGGGTCGGACGAACCGACGGCCGGGTGACGGGCGCCGTCCTCGAGGCCGACGGTCGGAAGATCGATGTGGCCTGCGATGGCGTGGTCAACGCCTGTGGGGTCTGGGCCGAAGACGTCCAGGGCCTGACCGGCGTGGCCGACACGTTCGACATCCGGCCGGCCAAGGGGGTCCACCTGACGGTCTCGTCCGACCGGCTCTCGCCCGATGGCGCCATGCTGATCCCGGTGAGGGGCGACAAGCGGAGCATCTTCGTGCTGCCGTGGCCGGGCGGACACACCTACATCGGGACCACCGACACCGACTTCGTCGGCGGCCTCGACGAACCGACCTGTACGGCGGCAGACGTCGCCTACCTGCTCGGTGCCGTGAACGCCCTGACCGATGCCGACCTGGTGCCCGGCGACGTGACCGGCTCGTGGGCCGGCCTGCGGCCCCTGGTCGCCACTGCGAAGACGGAGAAGACCGCCGACCTGTCCCGCCACCACCTGGTGCAGTCGGACGGTTCGGGGGTGGTCACGGTGACCGGCGGCAAGCTCACCACCTACCGGCGGATGGCCCAGGACACCGTCGACGCTGTGTGCAAGCTGCGTGGCGAGCGGCGCCGCTGCCGCACGAAGCGACTGTCGTTGCGTGGTGCCGTGGGATCTGGTGGGGCCGGAACCGATTCGCACATGGCCGGTCGGTTCGGCGGTGAGGCGTCGGCGGTGCTCGATCTGGTGGTGGCCGACCCATCGCTCGGCGAACCGCTGGTGCCGGGTCTCGCCTACCTGCGAGCCGAGGCGGTGTACGCCGTCCGGCACGAGATGGCGGTCACCCTCGACGACGTGCTTGCACGGCGAACCAGGGCCCGCCTCGAGGACCGCACGGCCACGCTTGCAGCAGCGCCCGAGGTGGCGACGCTCGTCGCCGAGGCTGCCGGCTGGTCGGATGAGCGCCGTGACGCCGAGTTGGCGGCGTTCCGGGCGTCGGTCGAGGCGGAATCGGCGGCTCAGGCCGTCTAGCCGCCGGTCGCCAACGGGTCGTTGTCGTCGACCTGTTCGAAGACCCGCTTGACCTTGCCCACCTCGGTGCGTCCCATCGAGCCGTCGGGCACGAGTTCGACCGTTGCCCGGATGCGGATGCGGTCGGCCAACGCCCTGGTCAGGCGCCCGGTCGCCTCGACTGCCCGGTCGCCCGCCCCGGGACCCAGTTCGGCGCGCACCCGCAGCTCGGCCATCGTCGATCGCCGGTCGACGACGATCGCATAGGTGCGGCCCACGTCGGGGTCGTCGAACAGCACCGCCTCGATCTCCTTGGGATACACGTTGATCCCGCGGATGACGAGCATGTCGTCGGCGCGGCCGTTCAGCCGGGCGATGCGGGTCCAGTGGCGGCCATCGACGCCGCCGTCGGCGACGATGCGTGAGATGTCGCGGGTGCGGTAGCGCAGCACGGGTTGGGCGGTCTTGGTGAGGGTCGTGAACACGAGCTCGCCCCAGTCGCCGTCCGGGACGGGCTCGCCGGTCTCCGGGTCGACGATCTCCGGCAGGAAGTGGTCGTCGAACACGTTGAGCACGCCGAGGTCGTCGGGGGCCTCCATGGCGACCCCGGGTCCGATGACCTCGGAGAGGCCGTAGATGTCGAGTGCGGTGAAGCCGCCGCCCCAGAGGTCCTGGATGCGCTGTCGCATGCCCTCGGACCAGGGTTCGGCGCCGAGGATTCCGATCTCGACGTTCAGCCGTTCGAGCACGCCGGTTTCGGCGGCCCGCTCGCCCAGCAGCATGGCGAACGACGGGGTGGCGGACATGACGCGCGAGCCGAGGTCCTCGAGCAGCTGGAGTTGGAGGGCGGTGTTGCCGCCGGACACGGGGACGACCGTGCATCCGAGGCGCTCGCCGCCGTAGTGCAGGCCGAGGCCGCCGGTGAACAGCCCGTAGCCGTAGCCGTTGTGGAGGATGTCGTCGGGCCGGGTTCCGGCGAGGGCGAGGGCACGTGCGTTCACCTCGGCCCAGATGGCGATGTCGTCGCGGGAGTAGCAGACGATCGTGGGCTTGCCGCTGGTGCCGGAGCTGGCGTGGAGGCGGATGGTGTCGTCGAGGGGCTGGACGAGCATGCCCGTCGGGTAGGTGTCGCGCAGGTCCTGCTTGACGGTGAACGGCAGGTCGCGGAGGGCGTCGAGCGAGCCGATGTCGGCCGGGTCGATGCCGGTGAGGCGTTCGGTCCAGAACGGGTTGCCGCTGCCTGCGAGGCGGCCGACGAGGTCGCGGAGCCGGTCGGCCTGGAGGGCGGCCTTCTCGGACGGGTCGGCGATGCCTGAGACGTCGATGGGGCCAGGGTTGGATGGGTCGGTGGCGGCCACCGGGGGAGGGTAGGCGACCCGGTTCAGGCCTCCGGCACGTGGGTGTCGACGATGGCCTGCACCGTGCGCTCGAACAGCACCGGCAGGTCGACCTGGGTGGTGAGGGCCAGACGGGTCGATGGATCGACGTTGGGGTCGTCGACCCGTGACCAGACGGCCGTACGCGAGTGGTCGGGTGGGATCGCCGCCTCGTTGCGCATCGCCACGACGAGGAAGCCGCCGACACAGATGAGGATGGCCCGCAGGGCATCCCTGGCGTCTTCGCCGACCACGCCGGCGGTGGTCAGCTCGCGGGCCATGGCGACCTCGAGGTGCTCGTTGAGCACGGAGGTCTCACCGTGGAGTTCGGCCAGCCGCGTGATTCCCCGGTGGGCCAGTGCCTCGTCGCGCAGGTGGCGGGCGACCGACATGACCCGTTGGCGTGCAGTGTCGCCGCTCACGGCATGTTCGGCCTGGCGTTCCCCGTGGCGTCGGATCACGGCATCGACCACGTCGTCGCGGCTGCCGACATGCCAGTAGATGGTGGTGGTCGCCACGCCGAGCTTTCCGGCGAGTCGCCGCATGGTGAGCGCCTCGGGGCCGCCCTCGTCGACGAGCAGGAGGGCCGCCTCGACCACGTCGTCCCGGTCGAGTCCGGCGTGCCGGCTGGAGGTGCGGCGGGGGTTGCTCGAAACGCTCGTCTGGGCCACGGGTTGCACACTAGCCGGGAAGTATGTGACAGTGTTCAAGACAGCAGTTCTCACAGGAGCCAGCCCATGACCACACCTGCCAAGACCCCGGTGAGTACCGGAACCGAGCCGTACATCGTCGTCTCCTCCGACACCCACGCCGGCCTGCAGTGCGAGGAGTACCGGCCCTACCTCGAGTCGTCCCTCCACGAAGAGTTCGACACCTACGTCGCCGAGCGCCACGAGCACCGTCGCATCCAGGAGGAGATGAACGCCGAGTTCATCGAGGAGTGGGAGGGCGACAACGCCGAGGGCCTCGTCGGGGCCTACGACCCCGACGTCCGCGACAAGGTGCTCGATGCCGACGGGGTGGCCGGCGAGGTCATCTTCGCCGACGGCGATGCCGTCACCGGCCAGGAGTCGCCGCCCTTTGGTGCGGGCCTGCACGCCGGCCAGATCACCGACCCACGGCAGGCCTTCGGCGGCGCCCGGGCCCACAACCGCTGGCTCGAGGAGTTCTGCGCCACCAACCCGGTCCGGCGTGCCGGCGTGGCGCTGGTGCCGATCACCCACGACGTCGACGAGGCCGTGCGCGAGATCCATTCCCTGGCCGGCCGTCCCGGCATCCACGGGATCATGATCCCGACCATGTGGCACGGCTTCCCGCCCTACGGCAGCGACCACTACGACAAGGTGTGGGCCGCCTGCGCCGAGACCGGGCTCGTCGTCCACACCCACTCGGGCGAGGCCGACTTCGACGCCTACGGCGAGAACGTGGCCATGTACATCAGCGAGGTGCCGTTCTGGACCCACCGGGTGCTCTGGCAGCTGCTGTTCTCTGGCAAGTTCGACCAGTTCCCCGGCCTGAAGTACTGCGTCGTCGAGTGCGGGTCCTACTGGCTCGGCGACCTGCTCTGGAAGTGCGACGTCAACTTCGGCGCCAGCTGGAAGATCAAGAAGATGGGCTCCCGGATGAAGGGCCTGCTCACGAAGTTGCCGTCCGAGTACGTCGGCGAGAGCATCTTCATCGGCGCCTCCACCATGTCGAAGGAGGAGATCCGCCGCCGCCACGTCAACGGCATCGACGCACTCATGTGGGGCACCGACTACCCGCACCCCGAGGGTTCGTGGCCCAACACCGTGATGCGCCTCGAGACCGACTTCCGCGACGCCACGATCGAGGACACCCGGAAGCTCCTGGGCCTCAACGCCATCGACTGCTACGGCCTCGACTTCGACGGGCTGACCGCCATCGCCGCCGACATCGGCCCGACCCCCGAGTCGCTCGGCCAGGACCCCGACCTGCGCACGCCCCCAGACGCCACCCGCAGTGCACGCTGGTGGCTCGACGAGTACGACTGCTCGTTGCAGTTCTGAGGAGGCCGACATGTCCGGAATCACGGTCCCCGCCACCGACCACCACATCGTCATCTCGGCCGACAGCCACTGCGGTGCCGACCTGCGCGGCTATCGGCCGTACCTCGAGCAGAGGTTCCACGACGAATTCGACACCTGGGTCGACTCGATCGAGGCCGAGTACGCCCGCATCGAGGCGAGGTTCAAGGACAAGGATCGTTCGGTGCGCAACGTCGGCATCGACGGCGACCCGGTCCTCGACGCCGACCGCAACTTCTCGAGCGAGCGTCGCCTGCGCGAGCAGGAGGCGGACGGCGTCATCGCCACCGTGCTGTTCCCCAACACCCAGCCCCCGTTCGCCCCGCTGGCGACGACATCCTTCGAGGCCCCCGGCTACGACGCCGACATCGAACACCGCTGGGCGGGCCTGCGGGCCCACAACAGGTGGCTGCTCGACCTGATCGGTGAGGCCCCCGAGCGTCGGGCGGGCATCGCCCAGATCTTCCTCGCCGACGTCGAGGGCTCGGTCGCCGAGATCGAGTGGGCGG